>NZ_JAAGOG010000355.1:0-4370 GCF_010747425.1 Nostoc sp. UIC 10630 | reverse complement strand
AAACCTTCCATTGACATTTACCCAAAAGATTTGCCTGCTCTACCTCCTGCCATTTTTTAATTCCGTCGAACTCACGTTAACTCCGATCAAGCTATCTATTATTAGATGTACTTGTTAGTACCTGGGTAGTGACTTAAGCATTGGATACTGTTTCTAGCTGTTGCTTGAGAATTACAATTTCAACTTGATACGCTTCAATTTCAGCTTGAAGTTCGGCGTGTAATTCCAGTGGTGTAAGTGGCTGAATCTTCTGCTCTTCAAGATGTGACACTTCGGAAAAATCGTTTTTATCTAGGACAGCATAACGCCAAGATTCGTTACATAAGCCAGTCAGTAGATTATTGGGTGGATAATACTGAATCCCAACAATCACTCCCTGCTTAGTTCTTTGCCCTAACGAGTATTTTGGTGATGTCCAATGATTCGGGATAGTGACAACTTTTGAAGTTTCCATGCAATTTCTCCTATCTTTATTTTGACTGTGTTTGTACTACTCGTTGCTGCCTTTTCTCCACCAAAATCTGACCGATAGCTCCCCCAGTACCCAGCCCTAACATTCCTGTAGCAATCATGTACATTGCATTCTTGCCAAAAAATTGCACTCCTAAATATCCCACAGATATAGCCGTTAATATGCCAGCGAGACTTACAGCAATTACTTGTGCTTGATTCCGTTCCATAATTAGAATGCCTTTCCCTGATAGAGGTTATGATTTGAATGATTTTCCTATTACGTAATCGCGCCACTGCTCAACAAATAGAACAAATGCTTACTGAACACAAGTTCTACATCAAAACCGCAGTCGATATCGAGCGTCGGGTGCTGGTTGGTGGTGGCGATCTGCACGCTGATTGCGAAAAAGAGCTATTGAAAGACGGTAGTAGACAACAAGATATTTGGGCTGCCAGTTTTATGCCTTTGACTGGGAAAATGATTTTTGAATCAATGGTTAATCTTCGTCCCCGGCAAAATCGGTCAATGGAGATTTTAGACCCTAATATTAGAGAAAGGGTTGCTCAACTTCTAATGGAGTTCCTGGGAAACTTATGATCCAAATGACACCAGAGCAGAAAAATTTTACACAAGATGATGTTCCCACGCGGTTGCATCACTTGGCAAATCACTTATCGCAAATTCAGTCTATGTGGGTTGGAGACTCATCAAGGGATTTGATGCTGCCTTTGGTAAAAGAAAGTCGGTACTTTATTGAGTGGACTGTACCCGACATGGTAAAAGCAGACGACATTGACCGAGCCTGTGAGTTAGTTGACTTAGTTCGTTTGCTGACTAATTGGCTGTTTGATTGGGAGAACATTTGGTCGGATGACGAACAAAAACAATCTGCTTCTCTTGAAACTTCATATTGGTTACAGCGAGTTTTGGAAATATCACGTACAGAACCGGAATCACTGAGCGCCTGAACTCGATGAAGTCTTCCGTTGTTTAACCAACACCGAACGCAAGTACTGCCGACAGGCTGCTTCTCCCTTATAAATCAGAATTCGCAGCGCCTGAATCTCCTGTATCGGAGAAACACAGATTTCGGCAATGGCACTAATCAAATTCTGTTGCTTCTGCACATAGTCTTGATGCTGCTGCTCTAACACAGCAATCTTGGAGTTTAACTGTTGTATTTGCCGTAATGCTTGCGTCAGAGACGATTCTTTGTTTCGAGAGCGATTATTTAGAGTTAATGTCATTTTCTTGTTCCTCTAAAGATTTTTTAAATGTTTGCCAATCTGGGCATTTATCACCTTGCCAGCCTTTGGGATGAACAGCGCAATTGAAGGTTACACCGTTGTAGATAACCCCGTGGAAATGCCTGCAACCTCGGCACGGAGGAGGTACAGGTCTGGGTTTTAGTGATTCTTCAAATTGTGCTGCCTCAATCCGACTACCGATAAACATGGTCAATCCAGTTCCCATCATGCTGAAACTGAAAACCAGCCTCGCTGTGCTTGCAGGTATTGTTATATTGAAGTGATTGGTTTTCTTTTGTCCAAAAACTGTGACACAGCCACTTAAAATAGTGGAAAATGCGAGAACTGCAATGGCAGATTTAAGAATCAATTGTTTTGTGTTCATTTTTATTTTTTGAGTAGTTCATACATTTCAACTAATAAAAACTGAATCGATTTCGCCGTTATCAATAGCATTCTTTGCATGGCGAACAGCTTGCGTATGATTGTCAAAAGTTTGAGTCGTAGGAGTTGCCCAGGTTGTTTTTAGAAATCCTGTTTTTCCTACATGAACATCTACAGCACCATCTGATAATTCAGTAGTCTCGATTTTGTAGCCGCCATGTTTGGTTTTGTACTCTTTCATTGTCCATTTCTCTCCCTAAAATTTATCCCGTTTAATACTAAAACTTGCTCCGATGAGAGAACTGCCCAAGAAAGCGGAAAAACTGACCAACATTGCACCCAGGCAGATATTTTTCTGTTGCTCCCAACCAGAGATGATTATATTGGGTTCAGCATTTATTTCAATAATCTCCAGTCCCCAAGAAGCCATTGCTCTTACTCCCGAAATTCCAGTCAAGAGCAGAGAGACAATTGCAGTTGTTTCTATGGTGCGGTCGTTGACGCTCTGTGGTCTAAAGACACACAGATTCTCTAAGAGGTTTTGCCGTATCTCTTAGATATCCGACTGTCAGCCACTGTATACTGGGTTAAATCGAATAAACTTAACTGAATATTCAATGACTCATAGGCATGGTTCCTGGACTCCCCACCCATCGGCAGCGATATCTTCACAGGCATAACTTTCCGAGAGTCCCCCGGTAGAGTCTTTTTAATGTTTTTAGGGAAGACTAATCCCACACGTTTTGCAATTGTTCGAGAAGCCTTTGTGTCAGCATGTTGTGTGTATCCGCAGTTAGTACAAAGAAATTTTTCTCCACTGCGATTACTCTTGTCAGTATGTCTGCACTGTGGACATTCCTGACTGCTATGCTTAGGATTAACTAGAATAACTGGTTTACCAGATTTAGCAGCTAACCAAGCGATTTTGGCGAATAAATCACCCCAAGCACAATCAAGGATAGCCTTGCTTAAACCACTCTTGCGACTAGCACCATTTCTCTTATATCCACCTTTGCCATCACGTTTTGGTTTGGCACGCTTAACCATGTTCTTGATGTTCAGGTCTTCACGCCCAACAGCATCAGCAGTTTTGACAATCTTACTGGCTGCTTGCCAATTGTAGCCGTCTCGATGTTGTGCTAGTTTATGTTGTGTTCTGGCAATTCTAGCGTATGCCTTGTTTTTGTTTTGAGAACCTTGACGCTTGCGGCTTATGGCACGTTGACGCATAGTTAAACGTCTAGATGTTTTGATGTTAGTTGTAACTCTAATATTTTCAACAAAACTACCATCTGACAAAGCTACAAGCTTATTCACACCAACATCAATCCCGACTACTGATTTGATTTGAGATATTGGCTTTTCTTTTGGTAGTTCTTGGGGTATTTGAACTAACATCGATAAGAACCAGTAACCGCCTGCTCTTTTAACAGTACAAGTTCTCACGGATTGAATACTGGTTAAATCTCGACTATTGTGCATTTTGACATTGCCAATCCCTGGAAGATAGACAATGGCATAATTATCTTTAATTGTCTTAAGCTTAACCTGTCCTGGTGAGTAATTGAAACTATTCAAAGTTCGTAAATAACGTGGAAATCCTTTACCATGCCGCCAAAAATTTGTAAACGCAGTGTCTAATTTTAGGATGTTCCCCTGCAAAACAACAGCACTAATTTCACTAAAATGTTTGAGTTTACGTCTTAACCTCGTTGTTACTTTTATCTGGATATTAGAAGCACTATCCCACTTGATAACAGATGACGATGTTTTCAGAGCAATATTTAGATCAGTTGGAATAACACCATGTTTCAGCACGGGACAAGTTAGTGGACAATACCCACCATATTCAACTCTGGTTTTCAGATCGCAGTAACTACCAAAAGCATAATTAACTGGTTGATCAGCATTCTGATTATTAGTATTGTATCCAATTTGTCGTTCTCTAAGTGCATAGTTTCTATGCTTCCTGAGAGTGATTAACCACTGCGACATTTTTGCTTGTTGAAGCTGACAGGGTTTTAACTTAAAGTTCCATCGGACTAGCACCTTTGTTAACTCCTTTTTGGTATAGAAATGTAGAAATTGATTTTTTCATGTTCTTGAAACTATGACAGTGACAAAGCCCGTGTTTGTTGTAGCTGCTTGTACTCGTCCCAATTCCTCGGATTATGAGGTGATGACGTTGATTCTTCAAAGTCCCAGTTCTGAGAATTGGTGTCGAAAAACTCAATGGCTGCATCAAAACCACACTGCAAAAATCTGGTGTATGATTCTTCCGAGCA
>NZ_JAAGOG010000003.1:0-133610 GCF_010747425.1 Nostoc sp. UIC 10630 | reverse complement strand
AGTTATAAGTCCATTCTCTAATTTCTTCCCTTGGGTATATAACTTAAAATAACAAGCAAAACTCTTGGCAGATATAGGCGAAGTCTTATTTTGCTAAACCTATAATTAAACCATTGTAAACATTAAAATATATGCTACTGACAGTTGTGTAGTGATTGTTAGTTAATTAAAATACACACGAAACAATCTAATCCATAAATACCCTTATTGTTCAAAGCTTTTTGATATCTACATATCTAGTATGAACAAATATGGATAATTTTTAAGTTTGTTATGGTTCTAAATTTCTAGTGAGCCGACTATCAAAAATCAAGTTAGTAAATACATATAGGAAAAGGTAAATAATATGTATCACGATCTAATTTTGCAAAAAACTCTAGTAGCCAATAGTAATTTACATCAAGGAAACTTGAGTGAAGCAAGAAATGAACAAGCACAAACGAATGAATTAAGCATCCCCGATCTAGCGATATCCTTATCTCCTGTTGGCTTTCTAATTGGTTGGGTAGTTTTTTTTCTAATATTACAAAAAATCCGGGCATTTTTAGATGATAAAATGGTTATTTCTATTAACGGTTTACACAAACTTCCCTGTAAAAAGTGTCGATTTTATTCAAATAATCATTATCTAAAATGTGCAGTCAATCCTTCTATTGTTCTTACCGGAGAAGCTATGAATTGTTCTGAATACTCACCCAATAACAAAAAAGGTTCCTCCAAAAATCCTTTTGACTAGAAATAATTTTGTAGCAAAAATCTTCGTAATCTACCGCAATATTTTAAAATGGTATGTTACGACTTTTCCATTATTCAGTTTATTTTGGTGCTTTTAATCTGTCTGTAGATAGATGCAATATTGTGAGCATCATCAATGCCCCGATGATGTGTGCCTTTCAATTTTATCCCTAGCTCATTAAGAGCTTGTGCCATACCAAATTTTTTAGATACGCCAAGATATTCTGAAAATTTCTCTTTGATATTTATGTGTTCTGAAGTAAAAGGATAAGGAAAATTATGAAACGCGCAATCTTGAATAAATTGCTTTTTATCGTAATTCCCCCAAGAACAAAAAATATAGGGAAATGAATAAATCCATTGTTTAAATCGAGAAATTGCCTCAATGAATTTTGGTGCTTCATCAACATCTTGCTGCCGAATACTAGTCAATTCGGTACAAAAATCTGTCAGTTGTGGATGTCTCACAGGTTGGATGAATTGCTGAAACTCAGAATCAATTTCCCATGTTGCTCGATTGAGCATCACCGCACCAATTTCAATGATTTCCATTTCGTGACGAGGAATAGTCTTCTTGTCACAGCACGTAGCCTCCAGATCGACTATCAAATAATAGTGGGATATTTTAGTTTGCATATTAGGGAAGAAATACTGTGAACAAATACTAGTGATTATTTATACTTATTTTTGAGAGATGACACAATATATTACATAAGTAGCGCTTGTATGCTAATTGTATTAAGTATACTACAAAATCGTAATTCTTCCAGCTTTTTATTTATTTGCGCCACAACCCCTTGTAGGATTTCACATCTATATGCGACTACTATACTTAGAGAAAAGAAATTTAGATTGATGAAAAAGGTTTAATCCAACGGAGTTTAATCGCAAAATCAAGAGCGATCGCAGCAAACGCAAACCACAATAAACTTTCTGCCGCTAATGCCAAAAAAGGCCAAATTGTGATGCTTGAATTCAACCCAAGCTCTATCTGAGTCAATCCCCGCACCAAACCAAAGGCCAGAACCCCACCAGCTTTAAGTTGGGGATTTTTATCTGAGCGGATGATATAGCGGTAAGTGACACCAAATAGTAAGCCGCTAAAAGTTGCTAACGCACCACTCACCCACAAGTGCCAGTTAATATCACTGTGCAGACTTGCAAGGTTGTGAAAATAATTCGCTAGTATAAAAGTATTCAAAAGACTGACAAGTACAAAAGCAAAACACACAGAGAAACCTCCCAGTATTCCAGCTTTGAGGGATTCTATGCGTTCTGCCATTAATTGAGGATCTAAAATTGGATTCACTCTATATATAAATTAGTGATTAGGTATTGGAGAAATTTTTCCTTATCTCCAGTATGATAAATGCTAAAGCAGCTTTGTAATGAATTAAATGCTTCTATTTTATGGGAATTTTGATGATAAATTCAGTTCCCTTACCTGGTTGAGAATTTACATTTAATACACCTTTGTGTTTCTCTACAACTATTTCATAAGCGATTGACAAACCAAGTCCAGTGCCTTTACCAACGGTTTTTGTGGTAAACAACGGCTCAAACAAGCGTTGTTTAAGCCGTTCAGGAATCCCAATTCCGTTATCAGCAATCCGAATTATAACCAATTGTTCAGAATCTATTTCTGTTGCAATTTTAATCTCAGGAATTAGATTGCTCATTTTGCCTTGCATTATAGCTTCATCAAGGGCATCAATTGCATTTGCCAGAATGTTCATAAATACTTGATTCATCTGCCCTAGATAGCAATTTACCTCTGGCAATACTCCATAACTTTTAATAACTTCAATACCGGGACGCTCGCCGTTAGCTTTGAGGCGGTGTTGCAAAATCATTAGTGTACTATCTAGTCCTTGGTGCAAATCAGCAGGTATTTTTATATCACTATCCGAGCGAGAGAAGTTGCGGAGTGAATTGGAAAGGTTTTGAATTCGTTCACTTCCTAGCTGAAGTGAGTTCACAATTTTTACCATATCTTCGAGAACGAAGTTCAAGTCCAATTTCTCAATCGCAGTGGTAATTTTAGCTGTTGGGTTGGGATACTCTTGTTCATACAGTAGGAGCAACTCAGTTACTCCTGCAATGTATTCTTCCAAGGGTGGAATATTACTGGAAATAAAATTGATGGGGTTGTTGATTTCATGGCCAATACCAGCGATTAACTCTCCGAGTGTTGATAGTTTTTCTTGCTGTACCAGTTGGACTTGAGCTTGTTGCAAAGCCTTGGTGCGATCGCTAACTTGTTGTTCCAAAGATTCAGTCAATTTTTTGAGTTGCAAATGTACGCGCACTCTAGCAATGACTTCCTCTTGTGCAAACGGTTTAGGGATGTAATCTACTGCGCCAAGAGAAAATCCCTTCGTTTTGCTTTCCGTATCCGCTAAGGCGGTAGTGAAAATGATCGGAATGTTTTGGGTGGCAGGATTGGCTTTGAGACGACGACAAGTTTCAAATCCATCAATACCCGGCATTTGTACATCCAGCAAAATCAACTCTGGCTGATTGCGTTCAGCCTGAGCGATCGCAGTTTCTCCATCCACTGCAACACGGAAACGAAAACCCTCACTATTGAGCGCTGCACACAGGACAGATAAATTTGTTGGATTATCATCCACAATTAAAATAAATCCGTTATTTAGGGGTTTGATCATGATGAATTGGAAATTGGAATTTAGCTGAAGTTAATTGATGTATTTTTCAATAAAAGTTTCCAAACGTTTGAGTTGGAAATTACTAGCAAGCTGCATGAGCTGCTGAGAAAACATGTTTAGCTTCTCATCAGATGCAGAAAGTTTTTCAGCCAGTTCTAAAATATTTTGAATGTCGCCGTCTTGTGATAATTCGAGTAACTCTTGCAAAACATCTTTGCTAGGATGAATCATTTCATTTTGTTGATTAGAACCATCTTTAGAGATTTTTTTGATAGTGTCTAACTTAACGTCAAAAATCCATTCTAGTTGCAAAAACTGTCGTAGCATTTCTAGTAGATTTTCAGCTTCTACAGGCTTTGGTAAAAAGGCATCTGCACCTACATCAATACTCTTGTGCTGGTCTACTGCAAACACACTTGCTGACGAAGCGACGATCGGAATTTCTTTAAATGGCCCAGACTGACGCAAACGCCTAATTAACTCAAATCCATCCAATATCGGCATCACTAAATCAGTGATAATCATATCTGGTTTGTGGGCTAGAGACTGTACCCATGCTTCCTGACCATTACTAGCTTCTACAACAGTAAACCCAACCGGCTCTAGTAAATTAACAATTACCGATCGGTTTTCCCATTTATCATCCGCAATCAAAATGGTGCGCCTTTGCCCTTGATAACCAATAATAGTTCCCTGCTCAACTACTCTAGAAACCTTTGCCCAGTCTTTAGATTCTGAAAAGTTTGCCTCAAACCAGAAAGTGCTACCTTTGCCAAATTCACTTTGCACTTTAATTTGACCACCCATCAACAAAACAATTTTTTGACTGATTGCTAATCCTAAGCCTGTACCTTCAGATTGTCGTTTCTGGCTTCCCACTTGTTCAAAGGGCTGGAAGATTTTTTCGGCTTGTTCAGGAGTTATACCAGTGCCAGTATCTACTACCTCAAAGCGAATTTTGTAGTTAGTTTTTCCATTAGCATTTGATTCTTGATTGATGACCTGAGTTTTGAAAGTGACACTGCCTTGATGAGTAAATTTCATGGCATTACTAAGCAAGTTAATCAGTACTTGCCGCAAGCGTTTTTCATCAGCATGAATACCCGTTGGTAAATTAGGATCGATTTCAATATGAAATGCGATGACTTTTTGTTCTGCCCTAATGCGGCAAATTTCAGTCACGCTATCTATAAAGGCAGGCAAGTAGAAATCAACAGGATACAATTCCAACTTCCGGGCTTCGATCTTAGAGAGATCCAGGACATCATTAATTAAGGTTAAAAGATGAGAACCACATTGATAAATAACGCTGAGTCCTTTGCGTCCTTTTTCACTTAAAGATTCTGTGCGTTGGAGAATTTGTGTATAGCCCAGGATGCCGTTAAGAGGTGTGCGTAGTTCATGACTCATGTTAGCCAGAAATTCACTCTTGGCTTGGCTAGAGTTTTGAGCGACTTCTTCTGCTTGACGTAGTTCTTTCTCAATACGCTTGCGCTCGACAATTTCTGTTGAAAGGACTTGATTGATAACCTCTAACTGGGCTGGGCTGGGTAGTATCAGAGCTTGAGGCATAAGATAAAATAACGCAAATGCCGTGTATATTGAAATAATTGCAGTTAAAGCTTTTAAACCACCTGCAATCCAATAGTTTGGATACCAAAGTGTCCAAATATCCATTAAGTGTCCAGTACCACAGGCAATGATAAAAGCACCAAATAACAAAAAAACTCCATTGAAAGGAACGTCTTTGCGTTTGGAAATAAAGTAAATCAATAGGAAGGGAATAGAATAATAGGCCAGAGCGATCGTGGCATCAGAAATAATGTGGAGCCAAACTAATCCAGTTTGCCAAAGATAACAATGTCCGTGGGGAATAAAACCGTTAGATTGGAAAGGATAGTTGAAGAATGTCTGCATCATACTAGGGGTTGTAGGATTTGGAATATATACCCGTAACCCTAGTATTCCCAAACCATCTAGTAGGAAAGCGCGATCGCTATTTTTTTACATTCGTCTTTATTAATGCTTGAAGTGCTAGCTTACCAAGAAAAATGGTGTATATTTTGCGTAGGCGTAGCCCGTCGTAGACATCGCCAGCCAAAGTTACAATGCCATTTATAAAAAAATCTCAGCCTGCCCAATCCCTGTATGATAAATATTAGAAACCTTTTGTAATTATTTGAAAAGCGGGACTATGGAGATTTTGACACTAGGTTGGGTATCGCTGTTAGTTGTGTTCACTTGGTCAATTGCAATGGTAGTTTGGGGACGTAACGGACTATAGAGGCATTGTGGAAAGTCCATTTTTGAGTATTTTAGCTTTAGTTGCCGTACTGCTGCTTGTAGTAGTCACCGGTGGTATTGGTTATTTAACCGTGGCAGATTGGCGCGATCGCCGTCGCCGAGATGAAGAGAAACGCACCAGCCGCAGCGCCACTCCCAAGCGGCGATAATTTTCTCGTGGTTGAAAAATGTTCTTGTAGGGACACGATACTATCGTGTCCCTATATTGTTTTTTGGCATTCTAAGGAAAGAACTGTTACCTTTGCGATCGCAACGGGAATCATGAGATAGAAGACTTTCAATATTTAAAGTCCCACTGGGAATGGAAAACTCCTCTACTACTCAACCCATAGAACCAAATTCAGAACAGCAAGAATCTCATTCAGCTGTGACATCCTCCTTGCGTCAGAACGAGCAACAAAAAGCCTTGTCTGGAGTTATTGCTCGCATCCGCGAGTCTCTAGATATAGAAACTATCTTCAAAATTACAGTCACTGAAGTTCGCCAACTTCTAAAAAGCGATCGAGTTGGTGTGTTTCGTTTCTATCCTGATTTGGCATGGGAAGGGGAATTTATCTATGAAGATGTGGCAACAGAATGGGATTCGGCATTAGCAGCCAAACTGCGCGACCACTGCTTTAGTGAGGAGTTCGCAGAACTATATCAGCAAGGCCGGATTAGAGCAATAGCTGATATTTATCAAGTTAATGCCAGTGATTGCTACATCCAGATTCTAGAAAAATTCCAAGTACGTGCCAATATAACTGCCCCCTTGATCAAAGGTAAAGATTTATGGGGATTGTTGTGTATTCATCAGTGTGGTAGTCCTCGACAATGGGAAGCATCAGAAATTGAGTTTGTGCAATTAATCGCCGAACATCTAGGGGTTGCTTTACAGCAAGCAGACTACCTAGAACAAGTAAAACTACAATCAGCAGAACTAGCACAAGCAAAAGCCAGAGAAAAAGCAGCCCAATGGCAGAAAACCATAGCCATAACCATTGAGAAAATTCGTCAGTCTCTAGACTTAAAAAGCATTTTCCACACAAGCACCGCAGAACTTAGGAAACTGCTAAATGCTGATCGCGTGGCTATTTATCGCTTCAATCCCGATTGGAGTGGTGAATTCGTGTTTGAATCAGTGGCAGAGGGTTGGATTTCCCTCATTGACGAACAATTACAGCGACCGGAATTGAGTGAAAATGTCAGTGAATGTAGCGCCAAAGATTTAGCTAAACCTCCAGTCGCTGATACCTACTTGCAAGATACAGAGGGTGGTAGCTTCAGCCGCTGTGAAGTTTATCGTGTTTGTAATGATATTTATAATTCAGGCTTTAGCGACTGCTACATTAAAATCTTAGAAATCTATCAAGCAAGAGCTTATGTGATTATTGCCATTTACCACGGTCAGAAGCTCTGGGGCTTGCTAGCAGCATACCAAAATGCCAGAACCCGTGATTGGCAAAAAGATGAGGTTTACTTGCTTAATCAAGTTGGCACTCAACTAGGTGTGGCTTTGCAGCAAGCGGAATTTATCCAACAAATGCAGATTCAAGCAGCAGATATCAGCAAAGCTGCTGAAAGGCAAAGGGCACTAGCAAACACGGTAGAAAAAATTCGTCAGTCTCTTGATATTGAAGCCATCTTTAAAACCACTACTCAAGAAGTTCGTCGGTTATTAGAAGTGGAACGAGTCGCAATCTATCGCTTCTATCCTGACTGGAGTGGCGAGTTTGTCGCTGATTCTATAGTTGATGGCTGGACACCAATGGTTAAGCCGCAGCCTGTGACAGAAGGCGTTCTTGTGCAAGGAAAGCAAGCGGGTAAGTATGCACGCAATGAAGTTTTTGTCCCAATTTCTCAAGGCGAGAAGCTGTGGGGATTGTTAGTAGCTTATCAAAACTCCCAGCCCCGTTATTGGCAAGATGAGGAAATCAACTTATTGGCACAAGTTGGCGTTCAATTGGGGGTAGCATTACAGCAAGCTGAGTCATTGAAACAGATGCAGGTGCAAGCCCAAAAACTGGCTAAAGCCGCCGAACGAGAACGGAAAGCAGCCGAAAGGGAGAAGGCTCTAGCTGCGACAGTGGAGAAAATTCGCCAGTCTCTTGATATTGATACCATCTTTGCCACCAGTGCAGAAGAAGTCCGACGGTTATTGGAAGTTGATCGAGTCACAATCTATAAATTCAGGACTGATTGGAGTGGTGAATTTGTTGCTGAGTCTTTAGCCCAAAGTTGGACACCAGTAAAGGAAATTTTACCTGTAGTTGCAGATGATTACTTGCAACAAACCCAAGGTGGAAACTTTGCTAATGGTAAAAGTAGTGTGATTAAAGATATTTACAGCGCCAATTATTCTATCTGTCATATTGCTCTGCTTGAACTAATGGAGGTTAGGGCATATATAATTGTGCCGATTTTTCAGGGCGAGAAACTTTGGGGATTACTAGCAGCTTATCAAAATCTCAAACCGCGTGATTGGCAAGAAGATGAGGTAGATTTGCTGATGCAGATTGGTACTCAGTTAGGCGTAGGTCTTCAGCAAGCGGAATTACTTGAACAAACTCAACGTCAAAAAGAAGAACTTGCTCACACTCTTAAAGAATTACAAAACACTCAAAGCCAGTTGATTCAAAGTGAAAAAATGGCAGGCTTAGGGCAGTTAGTTGCTGGTGTAGCGCATGAAATTAACAACCCGATTAGTTTCATTTATGGCAACATCACCTATATTACGGAACATACCGAAAATTTATTTAAATTACTGCGTTTTTATCAGAAACAGTATCCTAAGGCAACAGGAGAAATTCAAAAGCAAGTAGCAGCATTAGATCTAGATTTTATTAGTGATGACTTGCCCAAAATTCTGACTTCAATGAAGATGGGGGCAGAGCGAATCTCTCAACTCGTCTTATCATTACGAATTTTTTCTCGACTTGACGAAGCCGGAATCAAGCCTGTTGACCTTCATGAAGGCATCGACAGTACTTTGCTAATTTTACAACATCGACTGCAACCACAAACTAATTCTTTTGCTATTGAGGTAGTTAAGCAATATGGTGAATTGCCCCCAGTAGTCTGCTATCCAGCGCAGATGAATCAGGTGTTTATGAATATTCTCAACAATGCGATCGATGCACTTGAAAACTCAGCAAATTGTGGAAAAATAATTGACGATCCGAAAATTTGGATTCGTACAGAAATAATCGAAGGGAATACAATTCTGATTTGGATTGCCGACAATGGTTGTGGGATTCCAGAAATAATGCGATCGCGAATTTTTGAACCTTTCTTTACCACCAAACAACCTGGACAAGGTATCGGTTTGGGGTTATCTATTAGCTACCAAATTATTGTAGAAAAACACGGCGGTAATATCAGATGTGTTTCTGAACCTGGTAATGGCTGTGAGTTCTGGATAGAAATTCCAATGAAAGGGATAGTTAGTTAAGGAAAAAAACAGGCGAAGCATTCTCTACGAGAGGCTACACAGAGGATATAGAGGAAAGAGGAAAAAGGCGATCGCACTGTGGAAATTTTTGCAGGTGATCGCCTAGCTTATAAAGTCAGGTTAGGCTATACAAAACAAGCGAGTCACTTTGTCAACGCACTACCCATTTAAGCTGCCTTACAAACGGTCGGTTTGGGAAGTGCTTCCCCGGTGGCTTCATAAGCCATTATTAGCGACACCAATGCTTCAGCACCATTTGCAACAGCTTTCTCATAAGTATCGCCATGTGTCCGAAAAGGCTGTCCAGGGAAATCGGGAAATCCGACTAAAAAGCAGTTGTCTTCATCAGACCATTTAATTAGCATTTGATATTTAAATTTGCTCATCTTCTTGATTCTCTCACTGTTTTTAAGCAACCACAGAGGTGCAGAGGATATAGAGTAAGACCTTTGGCGAGCTTCTCTACGAGACGCTACGCGAACACCTACGCACTGTGGAGATTTTTGCAGGCGATCGCTTATCATAATTTCACTAGCATTAATAATATAAGTTGCTTTATGAATTAATATGGAAACTAAAGAAATTCTCCAAGCACTCCCAAATCTGAGCATAAGCGATCGCCTGAAGATAGCTGAGTCAGCCCTGCAATTAGTTCTTCAAGAAAAACACTCACTTACCAAAGATGAGCAAAAACGCCAATTAACACTAGCGGCAGTGACAGCTATTGCAGATTATGCACCTGGTAGTGAGTTAGATATATTCTCTGACTTAGAGGGAGAAGACTTTTGCGACTATCCAGATTAAGGCTTACACAACTCAGGAAATTATGTATAGAGGTGAAGTCTGGTTAGTTAATTTAGATCCAACAGTAGGGACAGAAATTAGCAAAAAACGTCCTTGTATCATAGTCAATGATGATGCTATTGGGATTTTGCCTTTGAAGGTCATTGTCCCAGTTACGGATTGGAAAGAAAGATATGCTGTTAGACCTTGGATGGTGCGGCTGGAACCAAGCACAGAGAACAGTTTAGCTAAAGTTTCTGGTGTAGATACTTTTCAAATACGTTCAGTTTCAGAAACAAGATTAGTTAGAAAACTAGGTCAACTCTCTGACTCAGAAATGCAACTTGTTTGTCAAGCATTAGCTGTTGTCTTAAATATTTCTCACCCAATATATTAGCGATCGCTCTTTTTAACGAACCACAGAGACGCAGAGAACACAGAGGAAGGAGAGAGCGATCGCACTGTGGAGATTTGGCGATCGCTCTTTTTTAATCACATAAGATTTAGTATTGTTACACTCTATTATTACTAAGTAAAATTGCTGAGGTATTTTGTCCTTGTCTAACCCAAAATGGTTCATGGCTGACAATAATAGCTTTATTTAGCTACTAAGTAAAGCTTCGAGATTATTTTGTCAATCAATAAAAAGCACTGATCTAACTGGAGATAGTCTTGAATACTTACACAGTAATTATGCTAGGCCCATCTGGATCTGGCAAGACCGTTTTTTTGGCGAGTATGTATAAGAAGCTATCCACGCAGGGAGAGCATGGCTTCTTTTTAGAAATTGATGGAGCAGAAAAAAGAAAGCGACTGAATAATATCTATACACAAATTGCTGTTGATGAGAAATGGCCCAAAGGGACAACATATAGCGAAATATCAGAATGGACTTTCACTTGTCGTGTTCAAACAGAAAACCTGCCGATTTACTCAGCTTGTAAATTTGCTTATTTGGATTATGCTGGTGGTAGGCTAACAGATGAAATGGAAGAAGAAGACCCTGCATTTGAGAGCAAGCTTAAAGAAGCTGATACTATGCTGGGATTGTTAGACGGTCAAAGACTTTCTGCATTAATGCGTAATGAAAAGCTAGGAAAACTTTGGGCTATAAACGATTTACCTAATATGCTTCATGTAATGCAGAATAGTAACAAACCAATTCACTTTGTTATTAGTAAGTGGGATATTATACAAGGAAACTTTACATTAGATCAAATACGCGATCGCTTGCTACAAATTGAAGAATTTAGAAATCTCGTAAAAGTGCGTAACAAAGCGGGTACACCAGTGCGCTTAATTCCAGTAAGTGCAGTAGGTATGGGTTTTGCTAAATTGCAACCAGATGGCAGTATGGCAAAAACTGGGGAGTTACCGCAACCATTTCATGTAGAAGTACCTTTGGCTTGTGTTTTGCCAGATATGATACAAAGCCAGTTAGAGGAACTTATGAGAAAGAAGGAAGAAGAACTTAGTAAACCAATTGAAGAAAAAGCAGACCTGAGTTTTTGGGATAAATTAGGTCAAGTTTTTGGTGGGGGACTAAAAATTATACAGAATATACAGCAACTTTTGCCTAAAAAGTATCAATTTGCCGAAGACATTTTAAAAAAAATGATTGAGTATGCTGAAGAACCAGCACAGAAGAAACAAGAGGCAGCAGCCAAAAAAACTGATGAACTTCGTCGTGAACAAGCAGCATCGCTTAAGGCAGTGTCCGATGAAGAAACTGCGCTTAAGCATGTAATAAATTGCTTCTTATCTATCAGAAATAAACTCGATCATACTTTTCCAGAATCGGATATTATTTTGCTATGAAAAGTATTCAGGCTTGGGGGTTCTTGGTAAGCCGTAATCAATACCTTGACTACAGGACAGTTGTAGCTCCTAACTTCATGTGTCAATCTGGTACATCTAGTGTACTTGCTAAGGCAGCAGGAGGGGATTTGACTCAAAAAGGTTCTGCCCTATATCGTAAAATTGATCATCCTAAACTTGGGAATATTACTCTAGTTTTTCGGGTTATTGAAGCAACTGTGCAAGATACAGGTATTGCAGGAAATGGAGTTTTAAAAGATTCATTTGGAAGAGAAATACGTTTAATAGAGGGTATTGTTTTGAAAGAAAAAATGCCAGATATTGTAGTGACTGAAGATATTATAGTCACGGAGAGAAATCTTGAAGAAATTCATAAACAACTTGTAGAGCATTACCGTGAATTTTGGGACTACATTACTCCTAGCCCTGCTATTCCCTCAGAACCTTTTACTTTGCCAGAAAATAGTTCAGATTACTGTTTGAATTACCAAACTCTAAAGCCATATATCGTAGGTGCTAATCAAGCACAGATAAAATCACAACTATCACTATTTACTTCTAATAGTCAAACTATTGAGAGTGATAATAAGGTTTGTACTTCAGAACCCCGAACTAATCCGGTACAAAAATGGTGTGATGAACTCCGGATCTGGTTAGATAGATCCAGATAGTAAATTCCAGAAAACTAGCTCCATTCATTAAAAAAATTGCCTTAGAAGCATCACACCCCCAAGGCAAGCAAACTCTCTAATTCTTTACTTCGCACCCTTTGTGCCCTTCGCGGTTCGTTTCTCTTAAAGTTGCTTCACTTCCGAAACTAACTTCGCCACCATATCCTTAGCGCTACCAAAAAGCATCGTAGTTTTATCCTTGTAGAACAACTCATTATCTACACCGGCAAAACCCGTACTCATCCCACGCTTAATTACAATCGTCTGCTTCGCCCGATCTACTTCCAAAATCGGCATACCATAAATCGGGCTATTTGTATCACTCCGCGCCGCCGGATTTACCACATCATTTGCCCCAATTATTAAAGCCACATCTGCTTGTTCAAACTGGGGATTAATATCATCCATGTCGTACAACTGGGTATAAGGCACATTTGCCTCCGCCAGCAACACATTCATGTGCCCCGGCATTCTTCCAGCAACGGGGTGAATGGCATACTTGACATCAACGCCCATTTTTTCTAACTGATCTGACAATTCCCGGACGCTATGTTGCGCTTGGGCAACCGCCATACCATAACCAGGTACAATTACCACAGAACGGGCATAACCCAACATCATTGCCCCTTCTTCAGGATCGATACTGCGGACAGTTTGATCGGTTGCACCACCACTAGCAGCAGCACCACCCGAACTAGAACCTGTACCAAAAGCGCTAAACAGCACACTAAATAAGGAGCGGTTCATCGCCTTACACATAATCTCGGTGAGGATTAAGCCAGATGCTCCTACCAAAGCACCAGCGATGATTAACATATTGTTCATCACCACGAATCCAGCCGCCGCCGCCGCCACACCTGACAAGGAGTTCAACAGCGAGATTACTACTGGCATATCGCCGCCACCAATGGGGATGACGAACATCACGCCCAACACTAAAGAAACACCAACCACTCCCAAGAATATGGGTAAGCTATCTGGTGTGATGATTAAATAGGCACTACCTACCAGATAAGCACCCAGAAGCAAGAGGTTAAATGGTTGCTGGAATGGAAATGTAATCGGAGAACCGCTAATTAAACCTTGCAATTTAGCAAAGGCTAGAAAACTACCTGTGAAGGTAACACCACCGATTAACACGTCCAATAGCATGGAAATGTTGACATCTAGGGGTATCGGCTGAGAACTATCTAATAACCGCCAGAATTCGGCAACAGCTACTAATGCCGAAGCCGCACCGCCCAAACCGTTGAGTAAACCCACCATTTGGGGCATTTCGGTCATTTGGACTTTGTAGGCAACGATCGCACCAATTCCCGATCCAATCGCCAAGCCCAACAATATCATCTCGTAGTTCAACACATGCTGATCCAGCATTGTCGCCACAATTGCCAGCAACATCCCCACAGCCGCTACAATATTACCGTTTCTCGCGGTAGCGGGCGATCCCAGCTTTTTCAAGCCCAGAATAAATAACGATGCAGCGACTAAGTACGTCAGCTGAATGCCAGTTGGTAAAAAGTCGCTCACGCCTTAATCTCCTTCTTCTTGAACATTTGCAACATTCTATCTGTCACTAAAAAACCACCCACAACGTTGATTGTTGCTAATACCACAGCAATCAAACCGAGAATTACTGACACACTCGTATCTCTCGCACCAGCAGCAACTATTGCTCCCAGTACAGCAATCCCAGAAATCGCGTTTGAGCCTGACATTAAGGGCGTGTGTAAAGTCGGGGGGATTTTGTTGATGACTTCAAAGCCGATAAAAGATGCCAATACAAATACAAACAAAGCAGCAAGTAATGCCTCTGTCATGCTTGAAAAACTCCTTATGGTAATTTGGCTATTAACCTGCTCCAACGCCGCTCAAAGCTTGTAATGCATCGCGCACTCGTTGATTGCGAATTTCACCAGCGTGGGTAACACAAGCTGCATCAACGATGTCGTCGCTAAAATCCACCTGCAAAGCTTTGTCTTTAATTAGCAATTGCATCAACGATGTAACGTTCTTGGCATACAATTGGCTGGCGTGAATTGGCATCGATGATGGGAGATTGATGGGGCCGATAATTGTCACACCGTTCCACACAATATCTTTACCTGGTTCGGTACAGGCACAGTTACCACCCTGTTCAGCAGCCAAATCCACAATTACTGAACCTGGTTTCATTTGTGCCACCATTTCTTCTGTGACGAGCCGTGGTGCTTGTCTTCCAGGCACTTGGGCGGTAGTAATCACCACATCAGAATTCTTAATATGTTCGGCGACAACTTCTTGAGTGCGTTGTTTACTAGCCTCAGAAATTTCCTTGGCGTAACCACCTGCGGCGACGGTTTCTTCGTCTAATTTGACTTCAACGAATTTTGCCCCTAAGCTTTGCACTTCTTCTTTAACGGCGGGACGAATATCAAAGGCTTCTACCACTGCTCCCAAACGTCTGGCAGTAGCGATCGCTTGCAATCCCGCTACACCAGCGCCCATAATAAATACTTTCGCTGGAGCGATCGTACCTGCGGCTGTGGTTAACATTGGGAAGTATTTCGGTAATGCAGCTGCCGCAATTAATACTGCCTTGTAACCTGCTAATGAAGCTTGCGAGGACAAAGCATCCATACTTTGCGCCCTGGTAGTACGGGGAATCATTTCCATACTCAAGGCTGTAATTTTCCGATTTGCTAGTTGCTGTGCTACAACAGGATTTCCTAAAGGATTGAGGAAACTGACTAATACAGCCCCTTCCTTTAACAAATCAACTTCTGAACGTCCATCTTCTCGTTCTTGTGGTGGGCTGACTTTCAAAAGAATATCTGTTTCGCCCCATAATTTGGCAGTATCGCCAATTATTGTGGCTCCTGCGGCTTCATAGTCAGTATCGCTGAAAAAAGATCGCTCTCCTGCACCCTTTTCTACCCAGACTTCCAAACCTTGCTTTACCAATCGAGCAACGGTGTCAGGAATTAATGCCACACGACGTTCACAAACTTCAATTTCTTTAGCAACTGCTATTCTCATGAAATCTCCTGAAGATAAATACCTAATCTCTGCCAAGTAAGTGATTGTCTAGATGAGGGATATCCCGTATTCATAGTACTTAGGCAGGAACATCAGCTATGACTTTTACTTGTAGATTGAACCTTGAAACTTTCCTCTCCCACTCTTAGCTGTCCAGGCAATGCCTGACTTTGCCGTTCGCAGATGTCATATTTTCAGATAGTTGCAAACAGGGTTACGTATTGCACATCCTAAATTGATTCCCAAATTTTGCATCTTTATCTTCAGCTTATTTTCGGGATTGAGAAATTTTGGTATTTCTGTCTTATAGAGTAATATTGACCCAATTTTGAAGGCTTTATAATTTCCAAATCAAATTTTAATGATTACGACTTTGATTCCAATCCAACCTATTTTAATCAATTTAGCCCAACTTAACTGGCGATCGCTGATGGCACGCCTCAATTTTTATAACAAAATTCTCAAATTTAGAAACACTTATACATATTTAGAAACACAATCCAATCCCAACGGTGTTTCTATTGAGTTCAAAATTTGACCAACCTAGTCATAAAAACAGTACTCTATAAGGGTAATAAAGTAAATTAATTGCATGCAATATTTATTACTAAGTAGTTTTACTGCCGTCTAAACATCAGAGAGGATGGCACTTTTTGTTGTTACTGAACGTCAATTGTCAGGAAGTGAGTAGTAAACTTTAGTAACGAATACTAACACACGGTTATTTTAGATAACAGATTTATTTTTTGGTAGAGGAAGCTCAATTATGCGACGTTTACTTTCCGCTTTAGCCGTGACTAGCTGTTTGGTGACTGGATTTCCAACCCTGACTTGGGCACAAAGTTTACCTGGATTTACGCTGTTTAGCGGCGTTAAAGCCGAAAATCAACTGCCCTTCCGATTAGATTTTGGTGGACAAGCCAATGGTTGGGATCGATATATATTAAGGATTCCAGCCCAAAGAATGAAATTGGCTGTTGGTCAATTTGCCATTACCTACCCTAATTATTACAAAGGAACTTTTGACCAGAACAAAATTGAAGTCCGAGTCAAAGGCAAAGCAGTTCCGCTTTCTGAGGTGAAGTGGGACAAAGAAGGTAAGCTGATTAATATTTTTCCCCAAGAGCCTGTACCAGCAGGTAGCGCAGTTGAGGTAGTCTTATCTAACGTGAAAAATCCATCTTTTGGCGGTGTTTACTACTTTAATTGCCAAGTGCTTTCCCCTGGTGATGTGCCACTATTGCGCTACATGGGAACATGGATTTTGAGCATCAATTAAGAGTGTTGATTGGGTGTAACCAATGCTCAATTCCCAATTCACTAAAAAAGTGATACAATTAGAGATTGTGAGTTTTTATAAAAATCACCTAAGAGGAGAACAGTATGAAAAGAACACTAGGCGGTACTAGCCGTAAGAGAAAAAGAACCTCTGGTTTTCGTGCCAGAATGCGGACACCAGATGGTAGAAACGTGATTAGAGCTAGGAGAAAAAAGGGCCGTCACCGTTTGAGCGTTTAGGGCATATTTAAGCTAAAAGAGTATCTGTGGCTTTGCCTAAAGCAAATCGGCTAAAATCCCGCAAGGATTTTCAGGCAGTTTTCCGGGAAGGAATTCGGCGTAATGGCTCTTATTTAACATTGAGAGCCTTAAAGCCGTCGTCTTCAAGAAAACCTTCTTTGGACACTGCCACTCAGACTACACAACCAATTGACTCACTGCATATTTCCAGCATACGCATTGGCATTTCTATAAGCACAAAAGTCAGCAAAAGGGCAGTGGTTCGCAACCGAATCAAACGGCAAATTACTTCTGCTTTATATAGTTTGCTACCCAAATTATCACCAGGATGGCGGTTAGTGTTCATTGTCAAACCCACAGCAGCAGAATCTAAGTGCGTAAGCCCACAATTTCTGCAAGAATTAGAGCAGTTGTTGGCACAAGCTGAGGTGTTCGATGGGAATTCGTGAAGATGTTTATTATGAAGGTGGCCCCCATATTGGGGATTTAATTGTCAACCTGTTGATTGGACTAACCATTGTCGGGATACCATTGACAGTTGGGGCAATTGTCAGAGCATTGTGGCTGCGTTTCCGCATCACCGATCGCCGAGTTACAGTAAGCGGAGGTTGGCAGGGGCGCGATCGCACTGACATAATTTACTCAGAAATTGTCAAAGTTGTCACAATCCCCCGTGGCATTGGCTTGTGGGGAGATATGGTACTAACCCTAAAAAACGGCAGTCGTCTCGAATTGCGTGCAATTCCCAAATTTCGGGAAGTCTATGACTACATTAATGAAAGAATTGCTGCGAAAAATCCCGAATATACGGTAGCTGCTAATAAGTGATGGGAGTAGGGAATAGGGAATGCCGAATTTGCTCAGATAAAATACAAAATTCAGAACTTCGCACTTACCAAAAAATACATACCACTCCCTACTTCCCTACTTTTGGCATGTGCGGCTATCCGTAGCTAAGGGTAGTCGCACATAATTTATGATTTAGATAAATTAGATTCAGTTAGTTTACAGTACCTCAGGTTGAATTCAGAATAATGGATTTTGGTATCGGCTTTCTCTCGAACAACGTGATGCTGCCAATCATAGATTTCTTCTATGGTATTGTGCCTAGCTACGGATTGGCGATCGTTGCTTTGACATTGATAGTCCGCTTCGCGCTCTATCCCCTGAGTGCTGGCTCAATTCGCAACATGCGGAAGATGCGAATTGTACAACCTCTGATGCAGAAGCGGATGGCAGAAATTAAAGAGCGCTATAAGGATGAACCGCAAAAGCAGCAGGAGGAAATGGTCAATGTCCAAAAAGAATTTGGCAATCCCTTGGCAGGCTGTTTTCCGTTATTAGTGCAAATGCCGGTCTTATTAGCGCTGTTTGCCACTTTGCGGGGTTCACCTTTTGCAAGTGCAAACTACAGCGTTAACCTGCAAATCGTTCCCGCAGAACAAATCGAGCAAATTCAACCGCAAGCCTTTGCGACTGCTCCTCAAAATATTTATATTGCAGATGGGGAACATGTCAAAGTAGCTGCAATCCTTCCCAGTGGTAACAAACTAGCGGTGGGAGAACAAACTAAGATCCAATATCAGACTGTTGAAGGCAAACCATTTCAGGTACTTTTAGCAGAACACCCAGAAAATAAGCTAACTCCTGATTGGAAAGTAACCAAAGGCGAAGATCGCATAAAAATTGATGCTGATGGCAATGTAGAAGCCTTGCAGCCAGGAGAAGTTAGCATTCAAGGAACAATTCCCGGACTAGCAGCAGAAAAAGGCTTTCTATTCATTGATGCTTTAGGCAGAGTTGGCGCACAAGATGCAGATGGCACAATCCACTGGGATATTGTAGCTATGATCGTCTTCTTTGGAATCAGCCTTTATGTTAGCCAAATGCTTTCTGGGCAAAATTCCAGTGGTGGCAATCCGCAGCAAGATACAGTTAACAAAATTACTCCAGTCATATTTTCTGGGATGTTTTTGTTCTTTCCCCTACCAGCCGGGGTGCTGATGTATATGGTGATTGGTAACATTTTCCAAACTGCACAAACTTATCTTCTCTCCCGCGAACCTCTACCAGAAGAACTGCAAAAAATTGTAGAGACTCAGGAGAAAGAAGCAACAGTCATCGAACAAAAAGCATTGCCATTTGAACCAAAAAGTTCTAAGAAAAAGGCAACAGGGGGATCATGAGCAATATTTCGATGCAGCGAGGTCAGCAGTGGTTAAAAACCCTGCTGGAACTCACTGGAGTACCTGCTGAGATTCAGGGTCATTTAGAAACTCCCCAATCTCAAGACAGCGATTCCCCAGAACCAGATAATTACTGGTTGACAATCGATCAAACTAATTTGACGACAGAACAAATCCAGATATTAATTGGTACTGATGGTTCTGTGCTAGATGCGATTCAGTATCTAGCAAATTCGGTTTTAAACCTGAGCCAACCCCCAGAAGAACAAGCCTCTTACACTATTGAGTTGAATGGCTACCGGGTCAAAAGAGAAGCCGAAATTCGCGCACTAGCAGAAGCAGCAGCCGATGAAGTGCGCTTTTCTGGTAGAGAAGTAGAAATCAAATCTCTCAGTTCTGCTGAAAGGCGACAAATCCATACCTTCTTGAAGGAATTTGGAGATTTGGAAACCTTCAGTCGCGGTAAAGAACCGCATCGTCATTTGGTTGTGCGACCAGCTTCGTTGGAAGAAGTTAGGGGTTAGTAGAAACGCGATTAATCGCGTTTCTACAGGAGTTAAGAGTTAATTGAAAGCTCAATATAATTTCAAAATTTCTCTTGTTCCTAAAAGCTAAAATAAAAATGTAGTATCAGTATTATTGCTGGTAATCACCATTAATTTTCGTGAGGATGTCTCACAAATCCTATGGACGCAATTTATATTCCGCAGCTAACTAAAGCCCCGGAGCGGACAGAGGAAGTTCAGGTTAAAGAATTTCTGCCTGGTCTGGAAACATTGACACCAGTTCGCGGTCATGTGCGCGTGCAGCATCATGGTACTTACCTAGAAGTATCTGCTCAGGCAGAAACAATTATTACTTGTACCTGCAATCGCTGCTTGCAGCAATACAATCGCCGCTTAGGGCTTGATACCAAAGAAATCATCTGGTTAGACGAAGCTGCAAATCAAGTAAATGACTTGCCCCTAGAAAGGGAAGTGATTATGGAAGAGTTGCTTGAAACCCTGCCACCCGATGGTCATTTTTATCCCAACGAATGGCTGTATGAGCAGATGTGTTTGGCAGTACCTCAGCGACAATTATGCGATCGCAATTGTCCAGGTATTCCTGTAAGTAATACTGTTGATAGTTCTGATAGTCCTGAAACTCCAGTTGATAACCGTTGGGCTTCTCTGGAAGCTTTGAAAAAGCAACTTCCGGGATCGTAGCTGGAATTTAACTTTTTTAAAGTGCCATTTGGTGCGTTACGGCACAATTAACTATTTTGTACAAAAAATATGTGTCTATAGTACCTAACGCTCCTAATGGCGCTGCAAGACAAAAATGGTGTTAAGAGAAAAATTAAATTATATTTTAAACTGGATTTTCCCAAAATTTTTAATTCATCATCTTAGTCTTGCCACACTATTAAAAAAGTATCTAAATTAGTTTATGTAAGCTTAATTTATATCAACTTGCGCTGCAACCATGAGTCAAAAAAGAAAGAGTCTTTTTCTAAAATGGATGTATTTAGTCAGTGATATTAATAATTTCTTGCCCAATTCACCCGCATTAGCTTGTCCAAATTGTTATCAGCTAGGAGTTGATTTTCAATATGTTGGTGATTTGCAAACAAAGATAGGCTACATGGTAATATGGTGCCCGTTTTGTTTACAAGGAATACACATTTCTAGAGTGAGCATTCCCGATCAAGCTCAGGCTCTTTCTTTTAATTTATCGCCAGAAAAAATTTTAAAGCGAATTCCAAATTTCACTCTTGTAAAGCCAGACTATTGAGAAAAATTTCAAGTTCAATCCAATTTGAGAAAAGTTTTTGGCAAGGACAAATACAGAAGTGCCACAATTAAATTGTATCAACCACCTAATAATTTAGATCATGCTATCAAAACAGAGTGATAGCACCGACAACTCTGTAAACTTGTGGATAGTAGCCTAGAATTCTTGTTATTAGTTTTTAGTTGTTATAAGCGATACAAAGCTGAACAATGAAAGAAGAACTAATCACAACAGCAAAATATGAACTTCCGTGAAGAGTTTAAACTGCTGCTACGCGCCCGCTACCCTTTAATTTATATTCCCACTTATGAGGAGGAGCGGGTAGAAGCAGCTATCCGGGAAGAAGCAACTAACCAGGGTAATCGCCCAGTGTATACCTGGGATTTTGTCGATGGCTACCAGGGAAACCCCAATGATGTGGGGTTTGGGCGACGTAACCCGTTGCAAGCTTTAGAATTTATCGAAAAATTACCAGCTTCCGCACCTGCGGTATTGATTCTCCGAGATTATCATCGCTTTTTAGATGATGTAGCGATCGCTCGTAAACTCCGCAACCTCGCCCGACTCCTCAAGTCGCAACCAAAAAATATTGTTCTACTGTCGCCGCGCGTCGCCATCCCTGACGATTTAACAGAAGTGCTGACAGTCGTGGAGTTTCCCTTACCCGCCGCCGCAGAAATTAAAACTGAGGTGGAACGCTTACTACAAAGTACTGGTAACTCCCTTTCAGGCCAAGTTTTAGATGACTTGGTGCGTTCTTGTCAAGGGCTTTCGATGGAACGGATTCGTCGGGTTTTAGCAAAAGCGATCGCTACCCACGGCGAATTGCAACCAGAAGATGTGGATCTGGTTTTGGAAGAAAAGCGTCAAACTATCCGCCAAACCCAAATCCTGGACTTCTACCCCGCCACTGAGCAAATTTCTGATATAGGCGGACTCGACAACCTCAAAGACTGGCTGATCCGTCGGGGAGGATCATTTACTGATAAGGCCCGACAGTACGGATTACCGCACCCCCGTGGTTTAATGTTGGTGGGTATTCAGGGAACTGGTAAATCGTTGACGGCAAAAGCGATCGCTCACCACTGGCATTTACCCTTACTACGTCTGGATGTGGGAAGGTTATTTGGTGGTTTGGTGGGTGAATCAGAATCTCGAACTCGCCAAATGATCCAAGTAGCTGAAGCTCTCGCGCCCTGTATTTTGTGGATTGATGAAATAGATAAAGCCTTTGCTGGAGTTGGTAGCAAAGGTGATGCAGGAACAGCCAGCCGTGTGTTTGGTACTTTTATTAACTGGCTAGCCGAAAAAAGCTCACCTGTTTTTGTCGTCGCCACTGCCAACGACATCCAAGCCCTACCGCCGGAAATGCTGCGTAAAGGGCGATTTGATGAAATTTTCTTTGTGGGATTGCCCACCCAAGAAGAGAGAAAAGCAATTTATGATGTTCATTTATCCCGATTGCGCCCCCATAACTTGAAAAGTTATGACATCGAAAGGTTAGCTTATGAAACGCCTGATTTTTCTGGGGCAGAGATTGAGCAAACTTTAATTGAAGCTATGCATATTGGATTTAGCCAAAACCGCGACTTTGCTACTGACGATATTTTAGAAGCCGCCAGTCAAATTATCCCCTTGGCGCGAACTGCTGTAGAGCAAATTCAGCAACTCCAAGAATGGGCGGCGGCTGGGAGAGCGCGTTTAGCATCGAAACACAATCCTTTAAGCGAACGCCTCCGGCGCACTACGTAAACGCATTTGGCAGTAGCTACAATAATTGATTAGTTAATAATTGCTGAGTCAATAGTCAACAGTTAATCATGAATTACTATTGACTATTGACTATTTACTACTGGCGATCGGGTTTTAACTATGTTGTCTGGCTTAACAAAATTTATACTTGGGATTTTCTTAGCGATCGCTGTCCTAATAGGTGGCGGCGCTGCAATTGCACTCTATTTTATGAATCGCACCGGCATACCCCCTGCCAAACCTGTTTATTCCAACGATAGCCCCTCGGTGAAAGCCCAAGCTCCAAAAGGAACTGAGCCTGGAGGAGCTAAACCCAGCCTGACACCTGGGACATCTACTAAATCGTCTCCAAGCTCAAGCCCTACTCCCACAGCATCACCAAAGGCTACCCCATCACCAAAAGCATTGCCATCGGGAGCTTATCGAGGGCGTGTTAGTTGGGCTGAAGGCTTGAGTTTGCGATCGCAACCAAATCTAGAGGCTGAAAAAATTGGTGGGGTTGCTTTTAATCAAAAAATTATTATTTTGGAAGAAAGCGAGGATAAAGGTTGGCAAAAGATCCGTTTGGAAGATAGCGAACAAGAAGGTTGGGTGAAAGCAGGTAATACTGAAAAAGTTGATGAACAAAAGCCTGAAAAACCAGAAGATACACAAAAACCAGAGCAATAAAAATTCTATAAATTTTGTTGCTCTGAAACCGTGATGGCTCTTTTAATTTTTCTCCCTTGTTTCTCCCTTGTTCAGAGCAGTTCCCCTACCTCCTGTTTCTTCTGAAAAATTACTTGTAAAGAATCATACAAATAACAAACATGACACAGAGAAAGCAGTATAATCTTGTATGGTCATAACTTGAAAAAAAGCAAGTGAAAACAGGGGTAGATAGCTATTTAACCAAGCTTGCCTCAGTCTATGAGGCATCCGAAAGCGTCAAGGTTGTTCCTACCGTAGCTAATTTCAAATTTTTGAATTGGAAAAAGTTATCTAGCGGTGCAGCGATGCGTCTTTTGTCTGCGGCAATAATTACGGGGCTTCTGAGTATCGCAGGGCAAGCTTTCGCACTCCAAAAAATCGGAAGTAATGGGCCAGAAGTTACCAGTAGCCAGAGGTGTTTAAAAAAGTTAGGCTACTTTAACGGCCCAGTGAGTGGTAAGTTTGCTAGTCTGACTCAAAACGCTGTCATTAAATTTCAGCAAGCGAACAGAATACCTGCTGATGGGGTTGTAGGTATTAATACGCAACAAGCATTACAAAGAGCATGCCAAAGTAGAACTACAGGTAGGAATACTAGTAGTGCATCGCGGTCAAGTGGCCAATATCCTGTTCTCTCTCAAGGCAAAACTGGTGCAGCCGTAACAAGGCTACAACAGCGTCTGCGGCAGTTAGGCTACTTGAATGCTAATGCCACTGGAAAATTTGGCCCAATGACTAGAGATGCTGTGATCAAATTCCAGCGAAATTATCGCATAGCTGCGAACGGGATTGTGAATCGACAAACTTGGAATGCACTACTAGGTTCCTCTCCAACCCAAGCTAGATCGTCTAGATCGTCGAGTCTTTCTACTCAACAAGTGAGAGAACTACAAGGGCGCTTGCAGCAGCTAGGTTATTTTAATACTAGTCCTACTGGGAAGATTGGCCCAATGACTAGAGATGCTGTGATCAAATTCCAGCGAAATTATCGTCTTCCGGTTGATGGCATTGCCAATGCTCAAGTTTTAGATGCAGTGCGTAGAGTCTCAACTGGTGGATCTATTACTCAACAACCGAGCAGAGATTATCTGACTCTAGGCGATCGCGGAGATAATGTCGCATTAGTTCAGGAGCGTTTATCGCAGTTGGGTTTTTCTAATACCAATCCTGATGGATTCTTCAGTGATTACACTAGAGCATCTGTAATTTCATTCCAGCAATATTCTCGAATTAATGCTACCGGAAATGTAGATTGGCAAACTTGGCAAGCATTAGGGTTGGATAGCTCAACTGGGGGCAATTATACTGATGCAAATGGCTCTGTATTACCTGAAACTCGCTATCTAGTACCTGTTAATACTGGCTATGCTACACCTGAAAATAATCGCTATGTATTACCTCCTGCCAATGCCTATGCTGTACCAGGGACTAATGGCAACACATTAGTTGCTAGTAATCCTTACAGAGTAATAGTGCCAATTTCGAATAACGATACTCTGAGTAAGGTGCAACAATATATACCCAATGCGGTGACAGAGCAATCCCATCTAGGGGATTATGTGAATGCTGGAGCATTTAGCGATCGCGCACAAGCCGAAACCCTAACCAAAATGCTTCGCTCCTATGGTCTGGATGCACGGGTAAAATTCAATTGAAGAAGAATAAAGAATTCAGAATTAGGCGGGAATTCGGCCCATTTATCCGCCAGTCAAACAGAATACCCAACTGAATTCTGGCTCCTGACTCCTGAATTCTTCCTGTTAAATTGACAAACTCAACTGCGAACCTTCTTGAGTTTTATTCACCTCAATCCTGGCTTGGAAAGCTTCTTTGAGGTGGGGCATGTGGGTGACAGTGAGGATGCAGGCAAAATCGGAGGCGATCGCATTAATCGCTGCAATCAAGCGATCGCATCCTTCGGCATCCTGTGTACCAAAACCCTCATCCACAATCAACAATTGCAACGCCGCCCCCGCCCGTTGCGCTAATAATTTTGCCAGGGCTAAACGGATGGCAAAGTTAATTCTAAAGGCTTCTCCACCAGAGTAAGTTTCATAAGATCGCGTTCCTCTAGAATCGGCGATTAAAATATCTAGGGTGTCTATCAGCTTGGCATTTTTCTTGGTTGATTTAGCACTGCGTCCAGCTTTTTGAGTAATAAATTGTACATGAAACTGATTACCACTCAACCGCGAAAGCAATTGATTTGTCTCGGCTTCTAGTTGTGGTAACACATTCTCAATCATCAGTGCTTGGATGCCATTTTTACCAAATGCTTGCGCTAATTCTTGATAAACACGATATTCCTGCTTGCAAGATTGTAATTGCTGCTGCTGTTGTTCATACTGAATTTGCAGCGTTTCCAGTTGAAGCGCCAGCTGTTCCAAACGCCCCAACTTGGCTATTTGCTCATCAAGTTGCCGTCTGCGGATTGCTAACTGCTGCTCTAAAGCTTGAATTTGGGCAGATGGGTTAGCTGTTGCTTGTAGTTGCTGGATAATGCTTTCGATTTGTCCGCCAAGTTTTTGCCGCTCCGTTACTCTGGCGCTTCTGGATTCCTCTAACTCTTGCAATCTCGTCTGGAGTTGGGGATACTGCTGCTGGGCTGATAGCAGTTGTTGATACTGCAAATGCCAGGATTGAGCTTGGCGAACAGCCACACGTAAACTATTGTGCTGCTCGGAACTGTAGCCAATTTCAGTAATGTGACGTTCAAGAGCCGCAATTTGTTTAGCACATTCAGAATCAGTCTGATCCTGCTGGATTCTGACTTGTAATTGAGCAATTTGGGATTGTAATTCTGGTTTTCGGGCTAATAGTTGCGCTTGTCGCTTAGTAGCATCTTTAATCTGCCCTTGTTTAATTTCTGCCCATCGCCACCGCTCAACTTCACTCCGGGCGAGGGCGTGATCTTGTTCATTATAATTAGCTTGTTGCAGATATTGGTCTAACTGCCGGAGTTCGGCTTGCTTATCGGGAGCATAATCACCAGCTTGGAGCGATCGCTCTAAATGCTGTTTTTCGGCAGCAATTTGTTGTAACTGTTGTTGCACATCAGTTGTGGCTTCTAACTGGGCTGCCAACTGCCCTCGCTGCTCACGTAAACCATCGTAACTCGCCAATTGTTGAGAAATTTCTCGATATTCCTGCCTAAGTACCTGAATTTCTCTGTCAGACACAGCCATTTGTTCCCGGACTACCCAAAACTGCCCTTGGGTATCCTCTAACTCAGCCTGGGTTTTTTCCACCACTCGGCTCCAGTGATGTTCATCCAGTGGACGTTCGCATAATGGACAAAGTGCTTCAGGATTTTGCAGCATTTGCAATTTCTGCTCTAATTCTCCCAATAGCTTTTCATAGTCCCGTTGATGAGCTTGCAGACGTTCGATAAAGTGTCGCCTTTCATGCCCTTTTTCCTGCACTCGTTGCAGATAAACCCGCTTTTTCTCCAGTTCCTCAATCTGGATTGCCACATCCATCACCGCTTGTTGCAGTTGCGGTTGGCGATGCTGCTGGCGTTGCAATTGGTTCTCAGTACTTTGGAGTTGTTCGAGTCGCGCTACTAAACCAGCATGAGTGCGATCGAGTTGGCTTTGTAAAGTTGCTCGTTGTTGCAACAACGGAGTCACTTGCATTTGCAGTTGATCCAGACGAGCAACATGGTGACGGGCTGCGGCTAATTGTGACAAAGCAGCTTCTACTTCACCTGATTTAGTTAGAGTTTGCTGAATATCTCGCTCTTGTTGGTGCAAAGCTTCTAACTGCGCTTGGGCTTGTTGCAGTTGCCGTTCGATTTCGTGAATTTGTTTGGTAAGCTGTTGTTGCTTTTGTTGGCGAGTCTGCCCAGCGCGGGTGTATTCTTCAAATTTGGCAGCAAAGGCTTCTTCTTGAGATTGGAGACTTTGATATTGGGCGTATCCAGCTTTAATCTCAGCTTCTTGGTGTAATATTTTTTCTAAATCTGATAACTGAGAGCCAATAGCTGATTGTTCTTGTTGGAGGCGATCGCAATCTTGGGTAAGATTTTGGTATTGCTGCTTTACAAAACTAAGTTGTTGTTCCCAATTTTGGCGCTGATGCTGGACAACTTGCAAACTTTGCAATTGAATATTATCAAAAGCTTGCACCTGTTGCAGTTGGTTGAGTTCGGCTTCTAACTCTACTCTTTGCGCTTGAGTTGTCTCGCGTTGTTGCAACTGAACTTTTATCGACTCCAAAGAACGCTCTAACTCTACTGCCCTGGCTTTGAACTGACGAGAAGATTCCTTTGCCCGTTCTTCCAAATCATCGTACTGATTGAGCTTCAACAACTCCGCTAAAATTTCTTTGCGTTCCGTCGGGCGTTTGAGCATGAACTCATCTGCACGGCCTTGACGTAAGTAAGCAGAATTAATAAATGTATCGTAATCGAGCTTGATGTGTTCTAAAATCAAATCCTGTGTTGCTCTTACCCCTTTACAAGTGAGTGAGCGAAACCCAGATGGTATTTCTATTTGAAATTCGAGGACGCTAGTACCTCCCCGAATTCGGGTACGAATCACGCGATATTTTTGCTGGTTGCTTTGAAAAGTAAAATCAACCCGAACTTCTTTCGCCCCAGAATAGATAACATCATCTTCAGCAGTGGCGCGGCTTTCACCCCAAATTGCCCAAGTGATTGCTTCCAGAAGCGAAGATTTACCCGCACCATTGGAACCCGAAATACAAGCCGTATGCAAACCACGAAAATCTAAAGTTGCATCACGGTAACTAAGAAAGTTTTTGAGGATAAGTTGTACTGGGATCATTCACGCTATAGCGCCACATCTACTTTTAATAGTTAACAGTACAGATGCACTGTTTGTTAGTTTAGCTATCTAGATATCAGGTTTCTAGTCTTGAAGACATCAATTTTACAAAAATTAATAATAAGATGAGCAAATTTCTCTTGTTGGATGAAAAATTTTTGCTATTTTCGGAGAAAAATGAAACTTCCGTGGAGAGCGATCGTTATTTCTTTCTGTCGTCTGCGGTGAAAAAATTATAAGAACTGTGGCGAATTTTCGAAAGACTATGAGCGATCGCACCAAAAACAATTTTAAGCATCAAGTCTCTTTTGACTGATTTACAAGCTAAAGGGAATGTATGCCAAAGCCGAACTTCTAACCTGCCTGAAAATATTGGCTGCTCACACCTTACTATTAAGAACATGAATTTACCAATCAACTGATGATCGAGGAACGAGAAAGAGCCGATAATGATTCGCCGTGGAAAGAAATCTTAGAAGCCTACTTTCCCCAAGCAATGCAGTTTTTCTTCCCCCAAACAGCAGCATTAATTAATTGGGAACGTCCCCATGAGTTTCTCGATAAGGAATTTCAACAAATAGCACGGGACGCTGAACTTGGTAGAAGATATGCAGATAAGTTAGTCAAAGTCTGGCAAATTCAAGGAGAAGAAATTTGGCTGTTGATTCATGTCGAAGTTCAGGCCAAATCGGAAGATGCCTTTGCTCAAAGGATGTTTTCTTACAACCTGCGAATTTTTGACAAATTTGCTCAACCAGCCATTAGCCTAGCAATTTTGTGTGATGCTGACCCTACTTGGAGACCAAATCAATACAGTTACAATTATCCCGATTGTGGTCTGAATTTTAGATTTGGAACTATCAAACTGCTGGATTATCAACAACAATGGACAGAGTTAGAGAATAGCGATAATCCGTTTGCAACGGTGGTAATGGCACATTTGACAACCCAGCAAACTAGTAAAGAACAAGGGCTGCAAGAAAGGGATATTCGCAACCTCTATCGTTTTATCGATTGGGTTATGATTTTACCAAAAGCGTTAGAAGCAGAATTTTGGCAAGAATTTAAGTTATTCGAGCAGGAGCGTACCATGAGTTACATTACTACAGGCGAGCGCATTGGCTACGAGCGAGGAAAGGAAGAAGGAAAACAGGAAGGTGAGCAAGCACTTGTCTTACGACAGCTACAAAAACGGGTAGGAGAGTTACCCGACGAAGTTCGGGAACGAATTCAAAGTCTTTCTCTAGAACAGTTGGAAGCACTAGGTGAGGCTTTGTTAGATTTTAGTGCGATCGCTGATTTGCTTAATTGGCTACAAGCTCATCAAACAGTTTAGTGCATGCGATCGCACCTTTCATTGATTTATGAAAAGTAGCCCACACTACTCCCCACATCACGAGTGAGGTTCTCCCAACAATACAATTGAGCATTTCAATTCTCGAATTAACTGCGTTGTCACTTCGCTGACGGCTAATCCGCCGGCTGTGCGATAACGAACGGAACGCAACACCGCTAAATCAAACGCCTGAGCCTCCCGAATTATCACTCTAGCAACATCATCACCCCTGATTGTTTGGATATTTGTATTCACCTCTAATTGGCTTTTAGAGGTAATATCAGACAATTGAGATACAAAGTTTTCTACTCGAGTCTGAGGTGTTTTGCGATCGCATACATGTAACAGCACAACTTCAGCCTGATTAACATCAGCCAAAATTTGGGCTAACCGTAAAGCACCGATGGTTTGGCGTGTTAAGTCTCCAACTGGTACAAGAATTCTTTGGATTGTTTTAGGACTGCTCAAAAGGCGTGTTACTGCTACTGGACAGTGAGAAGACCAGAAAACGCTATCAATTACACTACCAAATAAGCGGGCACGCAAACCTGTTGTCCGCGACCAGCCCATGACTACTAAGCTAGCATTTTGTTCTCGACTGGCACGGCTAATTCCCAACGCTGCATCATCATCAATCCGAATTGCTGGCGATACTTCTACCTCAAATTCTTGACTAATTTCTTTAGCTAAATTCAATCTTTCTCGACTTTGGTCGAGTGCTGTTACTAATTGCGGATCATCCATCTGAATATGCGCTCTAGTAATAGCCAATGGCACAATTTTTCCAGATTCATGACTAGCCAGTAGTGCTGCCATTTCTATTAGATAGCGCTGGGTTTGAGGGTTGTATATTGGCACTACTACAGTAAATGGATACTGATTTTTTTCTACTTGCTCATCTTCATTATTTTGCCACCAAGTTGTCAAACTATCTGTTTCAAAATCTGTCTGAGAAAGCTGTAGGGAAGGAGCAAATCGTGATGTGATCACTGGGCCTAAAATAGCAGTCACCAGCATGAGGACAATCACACTGTTTAAGACAGCTTCACTGATTAAGCGTTCACCAGCAGGATTTACAGTTTGATAAGCAACCAACGTTGCTGCTAGTGTGGCTGCTACCTGTGGTAGTGACAATGACCACATCGTTAGCAATTCCGCCGTGTTGTAGCGATACAACAATTTGGCTAAGAATGCTGCTATAAATTTGCTGCCAATCAAAGCTATTACAATTACCAGAGTCAGCCAAATTGAACTGAGGGTTTTGATAAATGCAGGGATATTGATCAATAATCCCATGTCCACGAAGAAACAAGGGATAAATAAAACACTACCAATAAACTCGATTTTTTCTTTGACTGGGCTACGCCCCAGAACGTCGTTGACAGCTAAACCTGCTAAAAACGCACCAACAATTTTTTCAACTCCAATTACCTGCGCTCCGACAGATGCCAAAAATAATGCTAGTAATATAAACAAAAACTGGTTACTTTGTTCATCCCCAGAGCGGCGAAAAAACTCTTTTCCTGCCCAGTCAAAGCCAAACAGGACAACAGCAGTGTAAATTGCTAATCCACCCAATAAAATCGCTAAACTCATGGCGGAGAATTGCCCTCCATGAATTCCAACACAAATCGCTAATACTAGCAAAGCACCTGTGTCAGTAAAAATTGTGGCACCAATCGTGACGGTTACAGCTTCATTCGTGACCACTCCCAGACGACTTACAATTGGATATGCTAAGAGAGTATGAGAAGCCAGTAAAGAACCAATGAGGAAGGAGGCATTCCAACCAAAATTGAATAATCTTCCTGTAGCAATGCCAGCAAGAAGTGGAACTAAAAATGTTAAAATGCCAAACCCAATTGAGCGATTTCTAGTTTTACGAAACTGCTCTAAGTCAATTTCTAAACCTGCCACGAACATCAAATAAAGTTTGCCGATCTCCGAGAGCAGATTGATAGTTTCAGACTCAGGGTTTAATAACTTTAGTCCATTTTGTCCTAATAATATACCTGCGACTAACAACCCCACTAATCCAGGTAGTCTTAGTCGCTCAAATATAGGGGGTACAGTAAAGATTACTGTTAGGAGAATCGTAAATGCAACGATAGGACTGTCTGTTAACGAGTTCAGTGCCATGTCTAAATAATTAAGATTAAATAGAAAACATACAATAGCTCTAAGAAAATTTACTTAAAACTTGTCTATGATTCAGTTTTATTGGTTACAAAAAGCTAAATCGTTAACAGCATAAATGTTGCGATCGCAATCACGACTCTACCTAAAGAAGGGGTTGTTTACATCTACAGGTTTAAATAATAATGGAATTTATAGTAAAAAAAAGATTAAATGTTTAAATACTAGTAAATAGTACCAAAAAGTCATAAAACGCTGATATTTACTTAAAAATAGCAGTTCTCGTTAAAATGACTAGAGGCGCACATATTTGTGTCCCTACTTCTGTGCGCCATATCTAGAAAAATCTGGAAGACCGTACTTATGAGTTCCTATCAATGATAATTTTAAGCATTGGGAACCCCTAAAAATCAGAGTTTATGAACGCAGCCGACGATAAAACGATTGTTCGTGAGTATTTCAATTCCACAGGGTTTGACCGTTGGAAGCGAATCTACGGCGATGGCGAAGTCAACAAAGTTCAATTAGACATTCGCAATGGACACCAGCAAACCGTAGATACAGTTATCGGCTGGTTAAAGGCTGATAACAATTTACCAGAGCTATCAATCTGCGATGCTGGGTGTGGTGTCGGTAGTCTCAGCATCCCTTTAGCGGTAGATGGTGCCAAAGTCTATGCCACCGATATCTCTGAAAAAATGGTAGAAGAAGGCAAGGATAGAGCAAAGCTTACCTTGGGAAATGAGGAAAATCCCACTTTTGCTGTGCAGGACTTGGAATCGTTGAGCGGTAGTTACCATACCGTTATTTGCTTGGATGTTCTCATTCACTATCCCCAAGAAAAAGCCGATGAGATGATATCTCATCTCTGTTCTTTAGCACAGTCACGGATAATTCTCAGTTTTGCGCCAAAGACCTGTGCCCTGACTATACTCAAGAAAATTGGCAGTTTCTTTCCTGGGCCAAGTAAAGCGACTCGGGCATATTTGCATCGTGAAGCTGATGTGGTGAGAATCTTGGAAAGTAATGGCTTTTCATTGCAAAGAAAGGCGATGACGAAGACTCGCTTCTATTTTTCTCGCCTACTTGAAGCTACACGCAACTAAGTTTAGGATCGCAGCAAGATCAAATTATACCTTTGCTGCGATTTAAAAATCTGAAGGCTTAACACTGGTAAGTATTCTAGTATAGCGATCGCTCTGATTGGAAGCATAAACAGTTATTATAGCGATCGCATAGCCATATTTAAGTAATAAAGGCAAAATTTATCCTGTATCTTACCAAATAAATGGAATCAAACGAGAACTAGATTGTTGATACTCTGCATACTCTGGATACTTGACAGACATTGCCTGTTCTTTTTGAGATATACGCCAAAGATAGAAGATAAAAATGTATCCCGGCACTAAATAAGCCCAAAAGGAGCCAGCTACAACGCTAAAACTTAAGTACCGCAGCAAATCTGCAAAATAATTGATATTGCGAGAAAAACGCCAAATATTATCACGTACTAGTCCAGCTTGAAACTGTTTAGCGGTGAGCTTTTGGACATCAGCAGTGGCATTGATCAGACTACCAAAAATGTAGAGTAAAAGTGCAATAGCCGCTGTTGCCATTGATAAGGGAACAGGATTGATAAATGCTAAGTATCCAGGTAAGACATAAAAAAATCCTACAATTAATACTGTAAAAATGAGAGTTACTACCCCAGATGGCTCATTGAATATCTTTTGTCGTTCTGGAAACAACCATTGTTCCAGCAACCACCACAGACAGTAGCTAATATGTAGACACATATAAATAACCTGTCGCCAGTCTTGGATACCGAAAACGATAGCAAAACCAATCAAAGAAATAATTGTAATGACTTTTGCCAAATTAATGGCTTTTAATACGGTTATTCCAGGGTTTTCAGCGTTGACAGTGTTCTGCATAAGTTATTGAAATAAAAGCTCTTCATTACTTATTATGCTAAATACATCTGTAGAGAGTTTGTAAGACAAGCGAGCAATTTAAGCGAAGATCGTTGAAGCAAGAATCACGCGATTTTGAGTTGTGTGAGGTTCAAATATTGGAACCTTTACGAAAGTCAGGTTAAAATCGCTAGCAAAGTTCAAATTTGAAGTGGAACTATGAAAACTGCTGAAAAATTGGCTGCCGGTTGGCTACTGACATTTGGATTTATGTTTGTAATGCTATCAGCAGCAGAGGTATTTAATAAAACGACTATGGAAAAATCAATCACCCTACCCTTATCCTGGGATGGCTCGATTGAGTTCGTAGCACCAACAGATACCCCTGTAATTGATAATACTGCGGTAGAACGTCTAATTTTTGGTGTTCCCAGCCTAACATTGGGCACATGGTTAGCATTGGGATTATATCGTCAAAGTCGGCAAGAAAAAAAGGCCCTTAATCAACAAGTTAGCGATCGCCTGCAATCGATTTTTTATGGGATGCTACAAGAAAATCATGGGCGTGTAACTGTTTTAGGCTTCGCAATGAAGTCACAACTACCCGCAGCCCATGCTAGGCAGTATTTAGACGAAAAAGCTAAAGAATTCAATGCAAACTTTAAGGTGAACGAAGAAGGGGCAGTATCATATCATTTTGATGTCTAATTGTCATTTGTCAATAGTCCTTTGTTATTTGTCCTTTGTTATTTACCAATGACTAATGACCAATGACTATTTTACCAACTTACGGCTAGGTCTAATGACGCAGATTTTTTTGAGCATAGCTGCCATTTTAGGCGGTTTGTCAGTTGCTGCTGGTGCTTTTGCTTCCCATGCCTTGCGGGAAAAAATTAGTGAGCGATCGCTAGAAATTTTTGAAACTGGCGCTTGTTACCAAATGTATCATGCTCTGGCACTTTTTCTAGTAGCAATACTAATTAGTCGCACTGAGTCCCCTCAACCCACTCTCATCGCTAGTGGATGGCTGTTTCTCGCTGGCATTGCTATTTTCTCAGGTAGCTTGTATGCCATTAGCTTAACTGGTATTAAGTCCTTGGGAGCGATCGCACCACTAGGCGGGGCAGCCTTTCTCGCTGGTTGGGGTACCTTAGCTTTTGCTGCTTGGAATTTTAAGTTGTAAAAAAGTTAGAAATTAATAGTTAAGGGAATACCAAAAAATAAATTATCCGATATTTGTAGGGTGCTTTTAGTTCACATATCGCAGTGTATTACCTCGTTCTATCTAACGCATCCTACAAATTGGATATTTTTTTAGTTGGAAGTCTTGAAAGCAAGAAGAATATTTTTAAATAAGATTTACAAATAAAACTTATTTCCGTAGTTTTACATTAGTTCTCAGGCGTACTAGCAAATTATGTAAAGCCGCATTTGCTGAAGGTACTTCAGGTAATAGGCTAGATTCGTATGCTTCCTGTAACTTATTACGTAAACGTTCATATTCTATTTGATGAAAATCTACATTAACATTTGACACAACAGACTTTTCTTTCCCTGCTAGCTTTTGGACAATTAAATCATGAATATATGGTAAATTGAAAACCTCATTTAATTTCATGAGATTAGCTTCAACTATACCTGTTTGCATCAAATAAATCCCTGTCAATAAAACTCGATAAACATAAAGTAAAGGCTTTAACCGATACGTGTGTTCATTTTCAAAAAGTTTCCATTGTGTTGCTGCAAAACCAATATAATGGTAATAATGGTGACGGGTAATACAACCTTTGGCAATAAATTTTAATTCATCATATTCGGGTAAATTTTTCAATACCAAAGGTGAGTATAGTTGTTCTAATACGTAGCCATTTTTTTTAAGCAGCATTAAAAAGAATTTTTTGACATCATGAGTTACTAAATCAATTTCTAAAGCTTCGCGAATTTCTGAAACTTCAATAGTTTCATTCCCAGTTTCTAATCCTACAACTTTTTCAACTGGTAAAATATGCACCCCACGCAAGTCATAATCAGAATCAGGTGATGGAAAACCATATAAGTGGGAACCACTAATGATGGCGAATAAAAGCGGGTAAGGCTGTTGCCCAATAATTGTGTTAATAGAAGGTGGAATATTCATCATGTGCCGTTTACTTGCTTACCTTGGTTCGCCTGTTTCTTTAGAGCATCTTTTGTATAAACCAGAACACTCACTCATAGTTCAGAGTTATAAACCCCGCGAAATGACTTCTGGGGTAGTAAATGCAGATGGTTTTGGTGTGGGTTGGTATCATAGCCAAAAAGATATCGAACCATTTACCTACAAAAATACCCTACCTATTTGGAATGATATAAACTTACCCAGTCTCAGCCGTTACGTTGAATCCAAGTGTGTGCTTGCTTATGTCCGCAGTGCTACATCCGAACAAGCCGTAGATTTTGCTAATTGTCAGCCCTTTAAACATCAACAACAGCTATTTATTCACAATGGAAGGATTGAAAATTTCCACAAAACATTACACAGAAAAATCCGCAGCACTTTAACTCAAGATTTTTACGAAAAAATTAATGGTAATACTGACTCTGAACACATTTTTGCATTGTTACTTTCACAAAATCAAATTAACAAACATCGGCCTCCAGAGTATGCTTTACGTACTACATTATTAACACTATTAGAGATGGCAAAGCGCTATCAAGTAGAAGCCTCAATCAATGTAATCTTTAGTGACGGACATCGCCTGATAGCTTCTCGATTTGCTACAACTTCTCCGGCTCCATCTCTTTATTGGATTAGAGACGATCCGACTTTTTCAAATTCTGTAATTATTGCGTCTGAACCTCTATTTATAGGTAACTGGAATGCTTTTCCAGAAAATAGCATAATTACTGCGGGAGCAGACTGTGAGATCCAAATCGAGCAAATTTAGTATAAAAGAAGCTATTTTTCAAACCTTATCTAGGCTATCCATGCAATACCGGCTGATTGATGCGTGTGCAGATATGTTGGAAATTAGCATGAATCAGCTATTAGGGGATTATCCGTCATTTAAAGGTGAATTCTGCACTAGGTGAGACTATCCTCACCGAAATTTCCCGCAAATTTGACCTTGATACTATCAAGGAGTAACTGACTGTAAAAGGTTTATTACCTCTTCAAATATAAACAGATCAAAATCAATGGTTTGGTTTATTGCTTTGTCAAATGCAAGCATCAAGGAAGTCAGGGTATGCCTAACATATATAGCGGTTCTCAGTTAAGTTCAATATAGACCCTAGCCCCAACCTTGTTGTGTTGAGGGATAACACTCAAATCTTCTCTTTTTTTAAAAGAGGGAAATGGAAGTGAAGTCAGGATATATTGCATACAAACGAGAACTGCTATGGATGATATTTTTCTCACCCCAGCAAAAGAGAACAATTAGAACCTTTGTTGCTGGGGTCATATTTTCACTCAATAAATTTGAACTTCCTGTGAATATTAGCCGTTGATTATTGCTGCATCGAAGGTGTGGGAAAAATTCTGCTGAATATAGGAAGCCGTGGCTTTGGCTTCGTTGCAGCTATATTTGCATTCGCAGCAGAAGAGTTATTGCTTACCTCAGAGAGGATAGTTGGTTTGTTATTAGTAGAATTAGCAGAATCACTCAATGGAATAGCCGAAGGTGAATTTGAAGATAGGGAACTAATATTCTCAGTATTTTGATTGTTGGGCTTTACCGGAGTTTGACCTTGACATGGAGTAATTATCAAAGTCGAAGTTGTTCCTAATGCCAGTATGAGTAAATGAGAAAAATATTGTTGCATGGAGATTTGCAAAATGGGTTGGTAAATATTCAAATTTTCAAGAAGTTGTGCTTGCTCCTAGTTAGAAATAAACCGTAGCTATAGGATGTAAATCATGGCAATGTTGCCCTATGGAACCTGATTTTCGGGTTTCATAAGTGAATGAATACTAGCACTTACTAGTAAATTAATTATCTGAAAAAGCTTAAGCGTACCGAGTCAAATCCCTATAAATTAAGGGTGATGTAAATTTCCCTTTAATAAAAAGAGAATGGCTATTTCAAGACTGCTGAATCAGTCTGTTAGAGAGATATAAAATATATACACCTGAAATAGCTGACGTTTTTGTTCATCAACTAAGCCAGCACAACCATTTATACTTTAGTTGTATTTGACCTATTACTAAAAGAGGAATACTACTGATTTTTTAATAAAGCTAGTTTATAAGAAATCAACTCTTAACTCGCATATTTAAGTAACTAAAGCAGAAAGTATATGAACTTTTAATAAAACCTGAGCTTTATGAAGTAGCTTCTGTAAATAAATACGTGTATACGTTCAGTAATAGATACTATTCGTTTATCTCCATACATCCTAAAGCCGCATCCCGCTCGTATCAGAGGAACCAGCCAGCAATCAAGTGATAATTTTTTGAGCTGTTGAGATTTTAAGCTTTACTATCCCACCTGAAACTTTCAGAGCATCTGGAGATTCTTACAAGTTAGACTAGACTTCTCTAGTTAGGAATAACGATACCCACGCCCCTATTTTTCTGGAAATATATGGAATTTAAAATCTTCAAATATCCTTTCGCACTCATGCTAGCCAGCTTCAGTCTTTTGCAGACAGCTGATGCTCAAACTCCTGTAGCTGAAATCTCCAAGTTATCTCAAGAAGTTTCAGTACTTCGGAAACAAGGTCCAAGCGGGTTACAACTATTTCTCAAATCTCATAGGAATACGCTAGATATTAATTCTTCAGATGCAGTTCTACCTTCTTCTGCACTCCGGGTAGCTTTAGACGAACTCTGTCAACAACGAGATTGTTATGCCTCTCGCCTGTACTGGTACACTGACATAGAACAAGCCAAAGCTGCTGCTAGAACTAGTGGTAAACCTATTTTATCTCTGCGTTTGCTGGGCAGACTGGATCAGGATTTGAGTTGTGCCAATAGTAGGTTTTTCAGGGTAGCGCTGTATCCGAATGGTGAAATTTCTAAGCTCCTTCAAGACCACTTTATCTTGCACTGGCAATCGGTGCGCCCTGTACCTAAAGTAACGATTGATTTTGGCGATGGACGCAAGTTGGAGCGAACAATTACAGGTAATAGCATTCACTATATATTAGATGCATCGGGTCGTCCAATCGACGCAATTCCAGGATTATATAGTCCCAGAGAATTTTTACGTCAGTTACAGCAGGCTGAAGTAGCGGTAAAAGATTATAGTAAACTTGCAAAAAGCGATCGCGAGGCTTTTTTAAGAAAATACCACAGCGATCGTTTAAACTCTATCCAAGCCCAATGGGTTGCAGATTTATCCCGCCTGGGTATCCAGTCTCTCCCTAAGTTGGTGAAAGTTCCGAGCAATCCCAGTCAGCCTCCTACAGCAGAAAGAGCAAGTTCTTTAGCAGTTTCTAAGATGAGAGTTGAAACGCCAATGCTGAGTGCTTTTCAGTCTGATGCTGAACGGAATCAAAATGCTTTAGCTGAAATTACCGACCAGGAAGTTTGGAACAAAATCGCTCAACTCTATGCCGCTGATGTCAAGCTAGATCAAAATAGCATCTCTTTGATCAGAGCTAAAAAGTCTCAGCCTGTCAACACGAAAGAAGATAATTTGCCGATCATAGTGAAAAAATTTGAAACCACAATGGCTTTAGATACAGTCAGAAATGAATATATGCTACACAGCCAAATTCATCAATGGTTTATGCAAGGAAAGCAAACAAGCAGTGTGGAAGCCCTAAATGAGCAAGTATACGCCCAACTATTTTTAACTCCTAGTTCTGACCCCTGGTTAGGGCTTTTCCCCAGCGATAGCTACAGCGCTATTGATAATGATGGCATCCGTTAAGTTAATACAGCATATTTTAAGTATTTACACCACAACTGAGACCAGGAGTTGAGAGTAGGACAGTGCAGTTCAATTACTTGAAAAGCGCTGTAAATTGAAGCAAATAAAAGGGAGTGACGAGATTTTATAGTATTGACACCTCATCCATCACTCCTCATAACTTGCGCGTTGATTAGCTGTTACGCATTGTTAAATTACATCAGCTGACTGCTTCATTTATCCTCTAACTAAAGAGGCGGATAATTGTTAAGTTGTTATGTGATTTCCTATACGTCTATTTTTAATTTACCAAACAGAATTCAGTAATTAGAATTCAGTTTGCTATTTTATATGACTGGCAAACTTCAGTTTTCCTTTGCCTGTGCTAGAGAATTCCATAATTGATTTTAAGAGCGAAAGACTTTGATTCCCTACTTTTTACAGAAGTTGGAAATCTTGTTGTGAAATTTGTTACCAATAAATGTATTCATAAGCACAAATAAACTTAACTTAGATTATATGTCTTTGGTGGTGGTGGCTTGATTCTTGTGATGGAAGTTAGGGAAAATATTATGAGTTATTCTAGGTAATATTGAAAATAATTATCATTAATACTAAATCATTCATTGGGGGAATGACAAAGTGGCTTAAACAATAGCGAGAAATTCAGCTTGAGAACGGGTTTTTTCTGGTTATGCTGTCTTATCTAAGTTTGTCTACTAGTCACAATTTTTACTGGTTTATTAGTTTGGTTATAAATGAGCCTAATCTTAGTTCAGCAAGTTAGGCGCTCCTATTGGCTGATTTTACCGAATTGTCCGACCAAAGGTAGACGTAATAACTATCAAAATACCGTAGGCTTGATGTAATAAAGTATTCAAACATCTATAAGTATTAATAGACACTCCATAATTTCTTACCTAGTAGATTTTTTTTGCTCAACCTCTGCAAACAAGTAGCGGCAATTTAAGGTGAACATAGAAAAATTTATCCAACGTACAGAAATATTACACAAGCGTTTAGCAGATTTATACCAAACTGCTAGTGTATTACCTTGGATTCCACCGGATCTACTGCCGCAAGCTTTAAAGGAACTCTATAACACCTTAAAGATAGTACAGTTAGCGGCACAAGAACTGTATCAGCAAAATGAGGAACTATTAGAAACACGAAATAGGCTAGAAGCAGAACGCCAACACTACCAAGATTTATTCGAGTTTGCGCCGGACGGCTATTTAGTGACTAATACAGAAGGAATCATTCAAGAAGCTAACCATACCGCAGCGAGGTTACTCAATGTTTCAAAGCATTTTTTGGTGGGTAAACCAATGATGAACTTTGTTTCTCTAGGAGAACGTCAACAGGTTCGGTGCGAACTCATCCAATTATCTGAATCAGACAGAGTTGAAGAGTTATTGGTAAGCTTGCAAAAACGTCATGGTGAGTCCTTTGATGGAGCTTTGACAGTAACAGTTGTCCGCAATCATCAAGGTAAGGCAATCTCTCTGCGCTGGATGATGCGTAATATTAGTGACCGTCAGTATTTAGAATCCGGAACAGTCAAGAATGACGACGACTTGTTCAACGATGGTCAAGTGCATAAATATTCTAAAGGAGAAACTATTCCCCTCAATCCACTAGTAATTTGGTATGTTTCTCTGGGTTTGGTCAAACTCAGTACTTACTGTGAAACGGGTGAAGAAGTGTTGATAGGATTGGCAACAGCAGGAATGGTTTTTGGCTCTAGTTTGACTTCTTTAAATATCTACCAAGCAACAGCCTTATCTGATGTTAAGTTGGTATCAATTTACGCGGCAGAGATAGAGGCTTCTCCAAATCTGAGCCATACGCTTTTACCAAAAATCAATCAGAGGTTACGGCAAACAGAATCTTTTTTAGCTATTTCTGGAAGGCGAAGAGTACAAGAGCGCTTGCACTATCTATTAGAACTTTTGAAACGAGAAGTGGGTGAAACTGTGCCGGAGGGAACTCGCCTAAGTGTTCGCTTTACTCACGAAGATATTGCTAGCGCCTGTTGTACTACCAGGGTAACAATTACACGATTGATGGGTAAATTACAAGAAGAAGGTATTATCAGTTTTGACTCAAAAAAACACATCATCTTGAAAGATTTCCATTAATTACAGATGGGTATCTGGTGAGAAAAGATGACCTAAATGTACACAAAATAATGTATATGTGATTTAATACGCATTTCTAAAATCATTATGCCTAGGTTGGGCTACACCTACGCAGTATGTCAAAGCAGCTATGCACACACTTGGCAACACAACTCTATCATCGGGCTACATCTTAGCATTAGACTTAGGTACAACAGGCAACCGCGCCTTTGTGTTTAACGCAGACGGTAAGATTGTTGGGCAGGCATACAAAGAACTAACTCAGTATTATCCTCAGCCCGGTTGGTTAGAACATGACCCTCAACAAATCTGGGAAGATACCTGTTGGGTGATAGAAACCGCCATTAAGAATGCCCAGATTACTCCATCAACGATCGCAGCATTGGGACTAACTGTCCAGCGTGAGACCTGCTTGATTTGGGACAAAACTACTGGTAAACCACTCCATAGAGCGATCGTTTGGCAAGATCGTCGCACTGCTCCCCTTTGTCACGAGTTAAAAGAGCAAGGCTATGCTGATGAAATTTACGATCGCACTGGATTAATCATTGATGCCTATTTCTCTGCTACCAAACTTAGGTGGCTATTAGATAAGTTTACAGACGTTGACCTAAACAATGTTTTAGCAGGTACTATTGATACCTGGGTGCTGTGGAATCTTACAGGTGGAAAAGTCCATGCTACTGACCACAGCAACGCCAGCCGGACAATGTTGATGAATCTCAAAACCTGTGATTGGGATGAGAATTTACTAAATCTGTTTCAAATTCCGGCTCATATTTTGCCCCAGATTCAGCCTAGTTTAGGAGTATTTGGAGTTACTGATGCGGCTTTGTTGGGTGCTGAAATTCCGATTACTGCGATCTTGGGGGATCAACAAGCAGCTCTATTTGGTCATGGTTGCGATCGCCCCGGTTTGATGAAATGTACTTACGGAACTGGTAGCTTTTTGGTAGCTCACACAGGCAATCGAATTGTGCGCTCGCACCATCAACTTATTTCTACGGTGGCATGGACACAATCAAATCCAAGTGGAGCATTGGATATAGGCTATGCCTTAGAAGGTAGTATGTTTACTAGTGGAGCTTGTATTCAATGGTTGCGCGATCGCCTCAAGCTAATTAGAACTGCTGCTGAAAGTGAAACGATGGCAAATCAGGTGACAGATAATGGCGGAGTCTACTTTGTGCCTGCATTTAGTGGACTGGGCGCACCATATTGGGATATGAGTGCTAGGGGAGCTTTTTTCGGCATTACCGCCAGTGTCCAACCAGAGCATCTAGTACGCGCCGTGTTGGAAGCGATCGCGTATCAAGTTTTGGAAGTAGTACAGGCAATTAATTCATCTAGCAGTACTCCAGTTGGTCGATTAACCGTAGATGGTGGTGCTTGCGAAAATAATTTTTTGATGCAATTTCAGGCTGATGTATTAGGTATTCCAGTTGAACGTCCGATAATGCGCGATACGACCGTTCAGGGTGCAGCATTTGCAGCAGGTTTAGCTATAGAATTTTGGGAGAGCTACGAAGCGCTGGTGCAGCAACGGCAAATTGAGCGTGTGTTTGAACCGAGGAGCGATAGGCCATTATCTAACTTTGATACTTGGCAAAAAGCAGTGAAACGCACTCTGGCTTGGGAGGAGTAAATGCTTACTGCTCAGGCAAAACTTCAACTGAATGGTTACTAAAATTTTGTTCCAGATAACGTGGATCGCGCACTCCTAGGTGCAAAACTAGTGCTGTAACTAATCCACCTATAGCTGCCACCAAGAAGGCAGTTCTATAGTCAATATTATCCACTATCCATCCACCTAAAAGGGGAGCAAGCATTGTGGCAGGGGCAACAAGGGTATTACCAAGACCAATATAGGCTGGTCGTTGACGCTGATTACCAAACTCTAAGGTCATTACCGCAGCAATATTTTGCAGAGCGCTCATACCTATTCCCGCTCCTATAAATACCAAGTAAAAACAGTTTATATTTGTTGCTAGCCCAGCTAGAACCGAACTGAAAGCACAAACAACAGAACCAACTTCCAAGACCAACTTGTTACCCCAGCGATCGCCTACCCAACCCAAAACCAATCCAGCAATAGTTTGCGTTCCCATCAGCACGCCAGTAATTAATCCAATAGATGCTTCTCCCATACCTTGATGGTGTACGGCATAGAGGGTATAGAAGGGAAGTGGCATTAAGGCTAATTGTGAAAGCATACGTGCGACCACAAAGTAACGGAAATTCTTATCGCACCGGAGAATCACATTAAGACTGGCCCAAAATTCACGTCTAGTTTCAATAGTCGATAATGATTTGTTTACTGGCTCTCGCGTCCTAGACATAAAAAACCAAGATAGAGCCATCGCAAGGCTGGCACACAAAAAACAGAGAACAAAGTTAAATGGCTGGGCAATTTGCTTGAGCAGTAAACCAGCACTCAAAGCACCAATAATACTCATTAGATTAGCAGCCGCAGCTAAAGCACCGTAAAAAATGCCAAGCCTTCCCGATGGAACAATTTTAGCAACCATACTTTGCCAAGCAGGAGCGCTAAATCCGCTACCTAGTCCCTGCCAAATGAGGATGGCGAATGTCAAATATAAGATAGTTTGGTGATTGAGTTGTAGCTCTAACAAAGCAACCAGTGCTAATCCTAAAAAAGGAAGTTTCTGGTGAATTGTCAACCACATTACAGTTGGTTTGTAATACTGTAATCGAGCTATTCTATCAGCTGTTAATAGCTGAGGTAGTTGCCAACCTAAACGCGGAATAGCTGGGATCAGACCAATGAGCAATGCAGAATTGGTTAAACCACTAACAAATAGAGGAATAATCGTGATATAAGAGGCAAAACCAGCTCCTAAACCAAAAAATGCACTTTCAACAACATTGACCGTTAAGTTATGACGAAGGTCTTTTTGAATTTTAGAGTTAGGCATTTTTATAGATACTGCAAGTGTAGGTAAGTTTTTATTCCATACCAAAATCCGGCTTGAAAAATCCGCATTTAGAATGTTAAAAATTGGGAAAATAAAGCTATGAAAAATCTATCTCTCAGTTGAAAGAGCGACAAATACCTGTGTTATTTATTACTGTTTTAATTTAGATTCTTTCGGTTATTGTTTCTCTAAAATAGAATAAATACTTTTAAGGTTTCTAGTTTTTTACTCACGGGTTATTTTGGTAAACTGGGACAGTATTTTAAACAGGTTTATGTTCTTTTCTTAAGCGCTTAGTAAGTGCTAAGTACCGAACAAAAATCTGAGTTCCATAGATTGTTCCCAGATGCCGCACTTAAATCATCAATTGGAAAATATTTTTGTAAAAAATCTCAAATTATGAATCTGCAAGGTTTTTGGCAATTTACACTCCAACAATTTGGAACAAATACTGTAAACCGCGATTGTACTGAGAGATAGCAAGAATAAGTCAGGTATTCTCCAGGTGTATTTAGCAGTAAGATCAGGACAAAGTAGAACTTGGAAACAGCTCGTCAAAGCGTTGAATAGCAAGCTTGGTAAGCTGAAAGCCTTGCATAAAGAAGGCTTTTGGGAATTATTCCTGGTGAAGATGAAGAATACGCCAAGTTGAGGTGGTATTCATACGTGCGATCGCAGAAGATAGAAAGCGATAAAATACTGGTGTAAAGCCCAAGTAGGGGAAGAAAGCGTGACTTGTTAATGCCAAGTCTGCGGAGTTTTTCAGTCGGTAATTATCTAATTTTTTACCACCTTATAAATTAAAGGGTTGAAACCATCCGTTTTCCGCATAGGACAAGAGATATTTAAAGCCTTTTTGAAGATCCTTCAGAAGGTGCAGAGTAAACAGTTGCGAGTCAGAGTTCCCCAGAACTATTGCGTGGTAAGTTTGATTTGGGGTGTAAATTCCCATCTTGAACTTTGATAACTGATAGCTGTTTTAAAATACTACTGACATCTAAGGATACTCCCCGCATGATTACTAAACCTAAGATTTTCATTGATGGCGAATCAGGAACCACAGGCTTACAAATTTATTCACGTCTCAATCAACGGGATGATATCGAGTTAGTTAGCATTGAGGCATCTAAACGTAAAGATGCAAGTGAGCGAGCTAAACTAATTAATGCCGTCGATGTTGTTATTCTCTGCCTACCTGATGATGCAGCCCGCGAAGCTGTTAGCTTAGTAAGTAGTACTACGGTTAAAATCCTTGATGCTAGTAGTGCCCATCGGACAGCTAATGGCTGGATATATGGGTTCCCCGAACTCAATCCAGGACAGCGAGAGAAAATCGCCAGCGCTCAGTTTGTCAGCAATCCAGGCTGTTATCCCACAGGATTTTTAGCCTGTATCCGTCCGTTGATTGCTAAGGGACTTTTAAAAAGTAATTTTCCCATCACCGTGAATGCAGTATCAGGTTACTCTGGTGGCGGAAAGAATCTTATCAAACAATACCATACCTTCCATGAACAGCAAGCCGGGGGCGAGTCACTATATCCTTATGGAATCTACGGTTTGCAGTTTGGACATAAGCATGTCAAGGAAATGCATTATTATTCAGGGTTAGCATCGCCGCCACTATTTGTACCTTCAGTAGGGGATTTTGAGCAAGGGATGCTAGTTCAAGTGCCTTTGCCGTTAGGAACTTTGGATAATCCACCATCAGGTGAGGTAATCTATGAAGCGATCGCTGATTACTACCAAGGTGAAAAATTTGTGCAGGTTGCTCCATTCCAAGATTCTACTCTGCTGCGAGACGGAATATTTTTGGATGCGATGTCTACGACGGGCTACGCCTACGCAGTGAACGGCACTAATATTGTTCAGGTTTTTGTATTCGCCAATGACACCACCAAAGAAGCATTGCTAGTTGCTCGTCTCGACAACTTGGGCAAAGGCGCATCAGGAGCTGCAATCCAAAACCTAAACATCATGCTGGGCTTTCCAGAAGAATTGGGATTGTGATGAAAAAGCATTAGGGAATGGGGAAGAAGCAGGGGAGCAGGGGGAAATTATTGAACAAGTCTCTTCCTTGTCTCCCTTGCCTCTTCTCAATGCCCAATTCCCAATTCCCAATGCCCATTATTTTGATTCTTCTTTGAGTGCCTCAAGTAATTCAATTACATGATGCTCAAAGCCTCTATTTCGATCTTGAACTGACTCAATTAAAGGTTTGTCAAAAAGATTAATGACAGTATTACCTAATTGAATACCTAAAGGTTTTAAATGCCCACCGTCTAAAGTTTCGAGAAATTTTTGAGGTGGTCTTTTCAAAATATCAGTAAACCATTCACAGGTTAACTTAGCAATCTTATCAGACTTAAAACAGACTAAACCCATGATATTAAATAACCCACTATCCTTGATTAAATTCTTGGTTTCTTCAGGGTTTGGTTTTACACCCAAACCAAGATTATCGATGATATCGGCTAAAAATTGAGGGCGAATTGCACTGGCTGTATCGCTAATATCAGGTGCTAAGAGGATAGAAACTTGCCCTCTAATAAAGACACTATTAATTTTAATTTCCCGACCTATGTAACTATAAATTAGTTTCTGATCTTCTATAATTTTTCGTTTAAGTTCCTCGACGAGAATGTTAATATCTTTAATTACACTTTCTATTTGGGACTTATCTGAAGTATGAGATAGCAGATTCCGAATAAAAGGTTCTCTTTTTTGAATATCATCTGGCAGAGCGGTAAATCCTTCTAACAGGGAAATATATTTACAGCCAAGGCTATGTCCAATCCAAGAAAAGTTTTTATCATCTAGATAGGCTTCATAATCATATCCCTCAACACTTGCCATCCTCACAAGCTCTGGCAAAATCTCATACTGCTCTCTCATCAAAAAACCAGCTTCTACATAATGGTTAAAAGTAAAATTAAACGGCAGAAGAATAATCGTGTATCCCTGATTAAATAAAGACTGAAGTAGATAGCGATAAAAAAGCATGGGGCCAAATGTACCAAAGAAAGCCCCTGCAATAAATTGAATTACTCCTTTAGGCTGTGGATGCAGAGCAACCCAACTGTGAGAAACGGGTTTAAATCTCAGTTTTAAATTTGTATTAACCATGACTTAGCAACGAGTTCATCTCATTTTGGTACGTGTATAGTTAATCTCCAAACTGATGTTGCTGCTTTTCGGATTCTTTAAAAAATATTTTCCCAAAACTGAGATACTCGGTTCAATAACATAGTAAACGTTTGTAGCTCTCAAAGCATTTATGAAAGAGAGATATTTCAATGATTTAATAAACTTTACTTATATAACTTCAAATACTTGATATCTTCACAGCCAGTATAAATACTGCTATTGTCCATTTCAATTGGCTGGAAGTCAAGCAGCCATCTAAATTTATTCTGGGATGAAAAATTGGTATTCCTTTTAATAGATAATAAAATTTTATACATAGTTTTATTAAATACTAAAGCCCCAAAAATCCGTAAATACCTATATTTGGAGATGTAAGAAAATGGTTTTACTTAAGATATATAAGACTTTTCTGATAATAGCTACAGTTACACTTGTTGCAGTATTGACAGCTTCAGGGTTTGCTAAGACGCTACCAACGCAGTGTAATAATTTTTATTACCGATGGGTTGCGACCTAGCAAAGTTAATGATGATGAAACTCCTAATCTTCATGAAATTCGCCAACAGGGTTTAAGTTTTGTCAATAGTCATTCGTTGTTTCCTACTTTTACTACCGCTAATGCTTCTGCGATCGCAACTGGACATTATCTCGGTGATACTGGTAATTTTAGCAATACAATTAATGTTGGCTTTTCTGTCAAAAGCGCCAGTAACAACCCCGTTCTTTTTTTAGAAAAAATGCTGTTTTGGGGGAAATTAGCCAACACTTTGATGGTAATTACTTAAACGAAGAAAGCCTATTTAGATGCTGCACATGAAGCTGGGTTTAGTACTGCCGCCGTTGGCAGGATTGGGACAGTATTAATTCAAGATATTACTCAAAGACCTGGTAAATCCACAATTATAATTGATGATGCCACCGGGTCTCTAAGCTGATGTGGCTATTACCTTAGCTAAGATTTTAAATTTGAATATTCCCCATCAAGAAGAACTTATAGGTCTTGTTTCAATACGGTTCGGATAAGCATTTTTCACTTTCCTTGTGGTCTGGGTAAAGGGTAAGGGGTAAAGGGGAAAGGATGTATTTAAAACCTTTACCCTTTAACCGAACCGTATTGGGTCGTGTTTTACATGAATCTTTGGTCAAAGGAGTCAAAAAAGTTACTTTTAAAGCTAATACTTTGACATCCCAACCAAGTACTAATGGATTAAAAACGATCCTGAAGTATCAAACTGTTGGCTCAACTCGATATTTTGACGTTGGAGGTTTTCCTCTTGGACGCTTGGTTTAGCAAAATAGTACGCCATTGCTATATTTAACTCTTTGAAACTCTCAAAATTATTTCATTCCCAGAAACTAAAGAAAATGTAGCAATCAACATCAGTAAGTGTCTTCTTGAGAGCTTCTCAACAACACTAACTTTCCCCTACAGTCTGATTCTTCAAAGCTAGTTACAACGCGCTTTGAAGTGATTAGCATCACCATTTTTTTGTTCATACTGTTGACATAGTTGATGACTAAAGGTTATAAAAATTTAAAGAAAAATAAATCAGTCTGCCTAATCCACTATATTCCCAACAAACATTTGTAAAGGGTAAACCGGAGCGGAGGAACCAAACCTGGGGCGTATTTTGAAGAAAGTTAGTAGTTAATAGTGAGGAGTTAAAAGTTACTAAACTCATAACTCATAACTTTCTTAAGAAGGACATCTCTCAGTCCTAGCCCGTCAGCTAACTTCGTCGGCATTGAGAAGAGACTGAACGAGCAGCATTCTTAACAAGTAATGCCTTGTTCTCGTCAGTGTCCTTTGGCTGGTAACTTTGCGGTTCGTTGTGCCTGCCCTCGACCTTGAGAGAGGATAATAATATCTTGATTTCTGGCGTTTGAGGCAGGATTATTTACCTTGAGGTGAAAATCAGCTATGTTCCAGAATAAGAAACATCGCATTGCCCTAATTTCTGTTGATGGCGACCCGGCCGTTGAAATTGGTCAAGAAGAAGCTGGGGGTCAAAATGTTTATGTGCGTCAAGTAGGTTATGCCTTAGCCCAGCAAGGTTGGCAAGTGGATATGTTCACTCGTCGTAGTAATCCTGAACAATCTGCGATCGCTCAACATAGTCCAAACTGTCGTACTATTCGGTTAAAAGCTGGCCCAGCTGAGTTTATCGGGCGAGATAACTTGTTTGGCCATTTACCTGAATTCATCGAAGAATTCCAGAAATTTCAGCAGCGCCAAGGGTTTCATTACTCCTTAATTCATACCAACTACTGGTTATCATCTTGGGTGGGTATGGAGTTGAAAAAACAGCAACCCCTGATTCAGGTACATACCTACCACTCTTTAGGAGCCGTTAAATACAGAAGTATTGGTGATGTTCCTGTAATTGCAGCCCAGCGATTGGCTGTAGAAAAAGCCTGCTTGGAAACTATAGACTGTGTAGTTGCAACCAGTCCGCAAGAACAGAAACACATGCGGGTACTCGTTTCTAGCAAAGGGAATATTGAAATGATTCCCTGTGGCACTGATACTGACAAATTTGGGGGAATTCAGCGAACTACGGCGCGAGAAAAGTTGGGAATTGCCCCAGATGCCAAAATGGTTCTCTATGTTGGTCGCTTTGACCGCCGCAAAGGTATTGAAACCTTGGTAAGAGCCGTTGCCAAGTCTAATTTAAGAGGTGAAGCTAACCTCCAGCTAGTAATTGGCGGTGGTAGCCGTCCCGGTCAGAGTGATGGAATAGAACGCGATCGCATTGCTACCATAGTGAATGAACTCGGATTAGAAAATTGTACAACCTTTGCTGGTCGCCTAGATGAAACTGTTCTCCCCTTCTACTACGCCGCTGCTGATGTCTGCGTAGTCCCCAGCCACTATGAACCTTTTGGTTTAGTTGCTATTGAGGCAATGGCTAGTCAGACACCAGTCATAGCTAGTGATGTTGGCGGGTTGCAGTTTACTGTTGTACCAGAAGTTACAGGATTACTTGCACCTCCTAAAGATGAAGTCGCTTTTGCTACTGCTATAGACCGCATTCTTACCAATCCAGCTTGGCGAGACCAGTTAGGTGAAGCGGCTCGACAACGGACAGAAATCGCCTTTAGTTGGTACAGTGTCGGATTCCGACTGACTCAACTTTACACTCGTTTGTTGGCTCAAACTGCACCCAATACCCAACTCCGAATTGCAGCTTAATTTTTACAGCTTTATGCGCGGAACTAATATCATCAGAGTTATTTTGCCGCGCACAAATAGCCAACGACAAACTACTCAACCTAGTTAATTAGGAAGTCAGAATTATGTTGCATATCGGGGATTATGCTTTGCATCAAAGAACAGGGCAAATTGGTCAAGTTTTCGGTTATGGGCATGAGGTAATGGATGGAGTGTACATAACCACCCTCAAAGTCAGAGTGAGCAAGCATAAAGGAACTCGTCGTCAAAGCAGATTTCTCGAAGATGCTTACTCCAGATGGATACTGGCAGAGGCAAAATAAGGGACTTAGAGTAAAAAAACATCTCATCTCCAGGAAGCACAACTGTGCATCCCTACAAATAATTTGGGATAATTTATTTTTTGGAAGTCCTTAAACTAATAGATTTGTTTTTCTATTAAACGCAGAAAAACAAATCTATTAGTCTATCAAGCCAACAATACTTGGTGAGGCACTTCTTAAAATCTCTTTTTGTCAATTTAATTGGCTGCGGTTTTGGCAGCATTTTGAAGATAGCGGGGAAAGTTCACTGAACTTTCCCCGCTTCAGTTTAGCTAAAGACTTTTTTTGTCACATTAACTTAATCAATAAATCAAAACAAGCATTGCCCGATTTAGGATTGCAGGCAGCGATTTGTGCGTAATAAAGCTTGTACAATTATCAAGGCGGTTTTTACTGCCAGAATACTTCTCAGGTGTAGAATTTATCGACAGCAAAATTTTTATACTTTGTACTTTCCCATCCTTCACTTGTGGCAAAAATTACCCAAGTTAGGCACTCATATCTTGCAATAGATAACTTTTACCCTTATGACTGGAGAGCAAAATCTTGGGAATAGAACTACGCAGTTTCGTATTTCTCGACAACCTGCAACCTCAACATGCAGCATATATGGGAACAGTAGCCCAAGGCTTCTTACCATTACCAGGGGATACATCACTGTGGATTGAAATCTCTCCTGGTATCGAAATTAATAAGATTACGGATATAGCTCTGAAATCTGCCTCTGTCCGTCCGGGAGTACAGGTAGTTGAACGACTATACGGACTATTGGAAGTTCATTCTAGCTCCCAAGGGGAAACGCGAGCTGCTGGTCAAGCCATTTTAGCGGCACTAGGAGTCAAAAGAGAGGAATGTCTGAAACCGCGTGTTATTTCCAGTCAGATTATCCGCAACATCGATGCTTATCAAACACAACTGATTAATCGCACGCGCCGGGGACAGCTACTACTAGCAGGACAAACACTATATGTATTAGAAGTGGAACCTGCTGCTTACGCCGCACTCGCTGCCAATGAAGCCGAGAAAGCGGCGAGGATTAACATTCTTGAAGTTCAAGCTGTAGGTAGCTTTGGACGACTTTACTTAGGTGGGCAAGAACAGGATATTCTAGCAGGTGCGGCGGGAGCTTTAACGGCCATTGAAAATGTAGCTGGCCGAGCAAATCCTCTAGGTGGTCGTCAGGAGTAAAGGAAAGAAAATGGCAAATCGAGAGCATCTAGCTTTACTCAAAGCAGGTGCAGTGACATGGATTGAGTGGAGAAAGAAAAATCCTCAGATTGAACCAGACCTCAGTGCTGCAAATCTGCAAGGGCATAACCTCAGAGGCGGAAACCTCCAGGGGGTAAATTTGAGAAAGGTAGATTTAGGTAATGCTTTACTGGTGCGAGCAAACCTCAGTGGTGCTGACCTCAGTAGTGCCAACCTCAGCAAAGCCTTTCTCATTGAAGCTAACTTGAGTGATGCTAGCTTGAGTGTTGCTAACTTGAGTGGTGCTATACTTACGCAGGCAGATTTGAGTCAGGCTAATTTGATTGGAGCCGATTTGAGTGAGGCGAATCTGAGAGGCGCTGTGATCGCTCATGCTAATCTAATTGGAACTGACCTAAGAGGCGCTAACTTGAGAGATGCCGATTTAGGTGCAGCGAAGCTAATAAGGGCAAATCTATCTTTTGCCAACCTGATTGAAGCCAACTTGATTGAGGCTGACCTCAGTGAAGCAAGTTTGTACGAAGCGGAAGTATTGGGGGCTTATCTTTATAAAACTGACTTATACAAAGCTAATTTGAATAAGGCTCGCTTCAGTGGCGCTTACCTGTTGCGGGCTAACTTAAGTGAAGCTGACTTGAGTCAAGCTGACTTGAGTTGGACTAACCTTAGAGGCGCGAATTTGGCAGGGGCAAATCTCAGAGGAGCCAACCTGAGAGGAGCCGACATGAGAGGAGCTAACCTCAGTGGCGTAAATCTTCAGGAGGCAATTATGCCTGACGCTTCAAAGCACGATTAGTTAGCAACAAAAGGTAATTGTGTTGATTATTACAAGGTTTGCGGTAAGCGTAAAGCTCAGTCACTTCAGTACTGAGATATCAGCGACGTGAGCATTCATCAAGGCAAATGAAAAATCCGGTTTCCTCCCCTTTACAAAGGGTTTGAGGCTCTATTGGGTGTAAGTCCTACTTTTTGAAGAAATCGCCGCTGTGAAAAGTCTCTTACCAGGAAATTTGCGATCGCTCTTGCACAACTCGCTGATATACTTCTTGAGTTTGCCTAGCTAATTTCGGCCAGCTAAAGCGCCGCTCTAAATCCTCATAAGCGTTATCCACTAGCCATTGTCGATAACCTGGATTTTTCAATACTTCCAAAATTCCCCAAGCTAAAGAGTCGGAATTGTTCACCCAAGTAACAATGCCTGTTTTTGTATGTTGCACTACTTCGGGAAAACCACCTGTATCGGAAACCACTACAGGCACGCGAGAAGCAAAGCTTTCTAAAGCTACAATTCCAAAGGGTTCGTAAAGACTAGGAAAAACGGCACAGTCAGCAACAGTTTGGAATTTATCTAAGTAATCATCAGAGAGAAAACCTGTAAAATAGCAATGATGCCAAATTCCCAAATCCCAGGTTTGGCGTTTGAGATGGTCAGTATTTCCACCACCAACGATGACAAATTTAACGTTACCTCCCATTTCCGAAAGGATTTTGGGTGCAGCATTAAGTAATATAGGTACACCTTTTTCGTATGTCATGCGACCGAGGTAGTAAACGATTTTCTCATTGTCTGTAGCAAATTGGCGGCGAAAATCTAGTGCATGAAAATCTACGTGATGCTGTTTCTTTTCGGCTCTGATACCGTTATAGATAACATCAATTTTGTCCCAAGGACTGTGTAATGCTCGTTCTACCTCTTGGCGCATATAGTCGCTACAAACAATAATTCGCCAAGCATTGTAAGCCAGCAAAGTTTCTTTGCCATTTATATAGCCTTGAACCTCTGTATGAATACCGTTATAGCGTCCGTATTCTGTAGCATGAATTGTGGCAATTAGTGGTATTTTAAAATTATGCTTGAGAGCGATCGCAGCATCTCCAACTAACCAATCGTGGGCATGAATTAAATCAAAGGGCCCTTCCTCCAAGATCAACTTACCACCGTGATCTCCCATACTCAAGTTGAGATTCACTACCCAGTGGAAAAAGTCGTTACTATAAGCCACAGGCACCCGATGTACCTTTACTCCTTCAACCACCTCATACATCGATGCGTGACCAAACTCCGCCGTAATCAGGTGGACTTCATGTCCTAGCTTTACCAGTTCCGGGTACAATTCCGCTACATGTCGCGCAATTCCCCCAACAATCCTTGGCGGAAACTCCCAACTCAATACCAATATCTTCATCTGTTAGACTCCCCGACACTTTACAAATATCTAAACAACTACATTTACCTAAAAATACAAGTCTGGCGAATGCAGTGAGTACTTTTACTAAATTTTTAGATTTTTTAACAGTTATTTTGTTAAAGTTTATCAAAGGTTATCAACTGTGTGCTATCGATAGGAAGCAATGTATAATACTAATTCGTAATTTAAAACACTTGAGTGCCCGTTTTGTAACTCAGGCTTTAAGAAGGGGTAACGACGCAAACAGTATGAACTCGATCGCGCCCTTGCTGTTTAGCTATATAGAGTGATTTGTCCGCAGCATTAATCAAGTCTTGCGGCGAAGTTTCGGAATTTGGCACAATGCTGGCAACACCTAGACTAACAGTAACGCGATCGCACACACTAGATTGAGCATGGGGAATGGTCAAGTCCGAGACTGCTTGTCGAATAGTTTGAGCTACAGAAATTGCTCCTTCAATCTCTGTACTAGGCAGAATCACAGCAAATTCTTCGCCGCCGTAACGAGCTACTAAATCGGCTGGACGCTTAATAACACTTTTAAGCGCACTCCCCAATTGCCGTAAACAATCATCTCCTGCTAAATGCCCGTAAGTATCGTTGTAGCGTTTAAAAAAATCGACATCGAACAAGATTAAAGACAACGGTATTTGCTCGCGTTTGAGTCGATGCCACTCATTCTCAAGATACTGATCGAATCGGCGACGATTGGCTATTTGAGTCAAACCATCTAAAGTGGCCAATCTTTGCAGTTCTTCATTGGCAGCTTGTAATTGCTGGTAGAGTACTGATTGATGAATAGCGATCGCTACCTGACTGGCTAACTGCTGCAACAAATTAACTTCAAATGCTTGCCAGTAACGAGGTGCGCTACACTGATGAGCAATGAGTAAACCCCACAGATGCTCCCCATTCAAAATCGGTACTACCATCGCAGCCTTGATTTGATAGAGTTGCAATAACTCAAAAACATCGGCTGAAAGATCAGACTCCTGAATATTATGCAGGACTGTAGGTAATCCCTGGTAATAGTAGCTAAAATCTCGTGTTCTCGAAAATGGGTGCAGTGTCTGCTCTAATCTCTGCGGGTAGTCATCACTCAGCGATTCTGCCGCGAAATAGCCATTTCCGTCAGATTCCAACTGGTAGATAGCGACGGAATCTGAACCCAAACATTCTCGAATACTGTTGACTGTTGTATTTAAAACCTCCTCCAAATTCAGTGATTGCCGAATCTGTTGAGTTACTTCAGTAATTAGCCGTTCCCCCTCTGCCTGTTGTCGCAGTAATCCTTCAGCTTGTTTGCGAGTGCTAATATCTTCTACCGAGCCAAGAATCTGTATCGGAGTGCCGCTAGCATCTCTGGCAAATACGACTTCTCGTGTATTCAGCCAAAGCCACTCCCCATTTTTATGTCGGAATCGGTATTCGGTGGAAAGAACTTCGTTGTCGCTAAGGTTGACGAAGCGACTTGGTATGTCATAGCAGAGGTGTTGGTCGTCTGGATGAAAGCAATTCAGGAACCACTGCGGATCTGCGTTACAAAATTCCTCTGGAGAGTAGCCTAAAATACTAAGACTTTTTTGGTTAAGATAAATGCTTGTTCCTTTTAAGAGATCAAATAAATACAAAATATGCGGTACGGTATTAGCAACCTTTTGGAGAAAGTCTTGACTTGAGCGCAATGCTTCTTCAGCTTTTTGGCGTTCGCGCAGTGCGGCTTGATATTCACTAATATCTCGTCCCTCAGAAATAAGTAATGTTACACACCCTGTTTCATCGAGTATGGGACGTAGTGAAAAATCAATCGCGATCGCTTGATCGTCTCGATCCAAAACCTCAACTTCATAGCGAATAGATTCACCATTAGCAGCAGCTGCGATCGCAGTTTTTAATTGTGCTTGTGTCTCTGAAGAAATTGTCCACCATTTTGCCTCCCAAAATGGCTTACCGACTACTTCTTCTCGAGTAATCCCAGCAAAGTCTAGTGCTGTTTGGTTAGCCTCTAATACAATTCCATTGGGCTGAAGTAATCCGATAAACTGATTGGTTTGATTGAAAATCGCCCGGAATTTTTGCTCATTTTCACTTAATGCTTCTTCTACCTGTTTGCGGTCAGTAATATCTCGTCCAACAGATTGAAGTTCTACAAGAGTACCCTGGTCATCAAATATGCCTCGAATAATCCACTGCGTCCACCGCACGCCAAGGTTTGCTATGGCCCGATTTTCAATGGCAATCACGGGATTTTCGGAACTAATGGAATTTACCTGACTAAACACACGTTCCCGGTCTTCCTCAAACACAACAGGTTCGTAGTGTTGGGCAATAATCTCTTCTCGCTTGAGTCCAAAAAATCGACAGAAAGCTTCATTAACAAAAGTAACAATACCATCTGGTGAGCCTCTAGCAATCAGTTCCGTTTGATCTTCGAGGATGGCACGATAACGCGCTTCGCTCTCTTGCAATGCTGCTTCTGTCTGTTTGCGTTCGCTAATATCAAACACTAAACCCTGAAGTACCTGAGTTTGTCCATCCGCACAGAGAACAAGATTAGCTTGATCCCGCACCCAAATTGTTCTACCATCGCGCCTCATCATTCGATACTCGACCCTCAAAGGCTCTCCGGTGGTGATTGTCGTATTTACAGCTTGCCAATAGTGATCGCGATCGTCTGGATGAGTGTAATTTAACCAACTATTAAAAAAACTGTGATGCCAATTTTCGGGGGCAATGCCTAACAATTGTTGCAGTTGCGGACTAATATAAGCTTCTTGAGCAGTGATGTTAATCGGTAAAATATAAACAACGCCCGGAATTTGTTCTACCAGAGTGCGGTATTTTTGCTCTGCCTCAGAGAGTTCTTGGGCCTGCTTGCGACTCATGATGTTTTGAATTTCTACAATAAATATATATTTTGCTGTTAGAAATCCTGCATTAGAGGCACGCTCAAGGATTTTTGAGCCAATGGCTAGTTAGTCTCTGGCTTTCTGAAAGCTAAACCTACCAGCAGCAGGCTGAAACTCTTACGCTTGAGGCTGCTGTTGACAGCCTTTGTAATTAAAATTAACAGATATTGAAAAAGAATTCAGAATTCAGAATTCAGAACAAAAAATTTTGGTGGGGGACTGAAAATAGTAGATTCAGACGCTTTTGCTAGCTTGCTGCTTTGCAGGAGTATGCGGACTCGCTTTGCGTAGCGATATCCGCCATTCGGACTCAAATTCATTCTGACTTCTGACTTCTGACTCCTGACTCCTGAATTCTATTAGCTTTGATCCAAGCGCAGTACTGCCATAAAAGCTTCCTGGGGTACATCTACAGTACCTACAGATTTCATCCGCTTTTTACCTTTTGCTTGCTTCTGTAAAAGTTTCTTCTTCCGGCTGATGTCACCACCGTAGCATTTGGCTAGCACATCTTTCCGCAAGGCGGGGATGTGTTCGCTGGCGATAACTTTACTGCCAATAGATGCCTGAATTGGGACTTTGAATTGATGGCGGGGAATTAATTCTTTAAGTTTTTCTGCCATTGCCCGCCCAACGTTGTAAGCTTTGTCTCGATGCACAATCATCGCCAAGGAATCCACAGGATCGCCGTTAATCATGATATCCAGCTTCACCAGAGGGTTTTCACGGTAGCCAATGAGGTGATATTCCATACTAGCATAACCGCGTGATCGCGATTTCATCTGATCGAAAAAGTCAGTCACAACTTCCGCCAAGGGGAGTTCGTAAGTCAGAGTGGTTCGTCCTTGGGCGAGATATTTCATATCTTTAAAGATGCCCCGGCGATTTTGTGACAACTCCATCAAGCTGCCGACATAGGTTTCCGGCGTTATCATCTCTACTTGGACATAAGGTTCTTCAATTCTTTGGCGATCGTTGGGAGAAGGCAAACGGCTAGGATTATCGATGTAAAGTTCCTCTCCTTTGAGAGTAATCACCTTATAAACCACCGAGGGGGCTGTAATGATTAAATCGAGATTATACTCCCGCTCTAGGCGTTCCTGGACGATTTCCATGTGCAGCAAACCCAAAAACCCGCAACGGAAGCCAAACCCCATCGCGCTCGAAGTTTCTGGTTCGTAATGCAGAGCTGCGTCGTTGAGTTCCAGCTTTTCTAATGCTTCTCGCAAGTCTTCAAATTGGTCAGCATCAATGGGGAACATCCCACAATAAACCATTGGGTTCGCTTCTGCGTAACCTGGTAAGGGTGACTCAGCTTTTGCCTTACTAAGGGTAATTGTGTCACCCACCCGTGCATCAGCTACTGCTCTAATTGCCGCTCCCAAATAGCCTACTTCGCCAGCGTGGAGTTCTTCAACTTGCTTTTGAGTGGGAGAAAGAACACCTAACTCATCAATTTCAAATTCTTTACCGGATGCCATTAAATGAATGCGATCGCCTTTTCTGACAGTGCCATCCATCACCCGGAAATACACAATTACTCCTCGGTAACTGTCGTAATAGCTATCAAATATTAACGCTCGTAACCGTTCATTTATGGTATTGGGCGGTGGCGGTATCCGCTCCACAACTGCTTCTAAAATCTCATCAATACCAAGTCCTTCTTTAGCAGAAGCCAAAATCGCACCACTGCAATCTAGACCGATAATTTCTTCAATTTCGCCAATTACCCGTTCTGGTTCTGCCCCAGGTAAATCAATTTTATTCAAAACCGGAATAATTTCCAGGTTATTCTCTAAGGCTAAATAGACATTTGCCAAAGTTTGCGCCTCCACACCTTGGGAAGCATCTACTACCAATAGCGCTCCTTCACAAGCAACAAGAGAGCGGGAGACTTCATAAGAAAAATCCACGTGTCCAGGAGTATCAATTAAGTTCAGCACATACTGCTGACCATCCTTAGCTGTGTAGTTCATCCGGGCAGCTTGCAGCTTAATCGTAATGCCGCGCTCCCGTTCCAGATCCATGTTGTCGAGAAACTGTTCCTTCATCTTTCGGTCTTCAACAGTGCCAGTCGCTTGTAGCAAGCGATCGGCGAGGGTTGATTTCCCGTGGTCGATGTGAGCAATAATACAAAAATTGCGAATGCGAACTGCGGGAACGTCAGTCATATACTATCTTTGCCTTAGCAGCAACCAAAGTTAAAAGAGCAATTTACTTAATGTATTTTAATGCTTTCTTAGCCAAGACGCTCCGTTTTTAGTGCTGAGTTCCGAGTGCTGTTAGCGCATAGCTAGGGTTTAGCCCGTGCTGAGTTAGGAGTCAAAAGTTAAGAGTTAAAAGTTAGAAGTTAAAAGTTAGGAGTTAGGAGTTATTATTTTTCCCCTGCTCCCTGCTCCCCTACCCTCTTCACCCCATCTTTAACTTTCGATCTAAATAGGTGGACTTTTAAGAATATTATGAAAGTCTATTTGTCGCTGCTAGTATTCAACAGCTAGGAGCGTACAATAAATGTAAATAAGTACATGTAGGGATCATGTAGTGATCTTGGGCAATTACGACCTGTAATTACTCATAATCACTGATTTATCGGCAAAACTTCTAGAGCCATTGTCTAGTCAGTTATATGAAAAATGCGATTTAAAACTTAAAGCTGTTACTTTGGTGCTATTTCGGGGAACTATGTAAATGTCCCATTGAAGATTTTTCAGTGAATTAGCCCAAATGATGAATATAACTACTTTACAAAGCTTTAGACAAAACCAATTCAGAGTATATCAAACCTATGAATATGCAAGAGAAAACTACCGAAGCGGAAAACACACGAGCCGATAAGGTAGAAATTGCCGTCCGCCTGGACTCCGAGTTACTAGAGCAAATTCAGCATCTCACCAATGACCCAAGTAAAGTGATTGAGGTAGCAATTCGCCAGTGGTTGCGTGGTGAAATCCTCAGAGATGACGAACTGACACGCACCCCTGTGCGTACTCCCGTTCCTCCTCGCGGTGAATGGAACGATTAATGCCATCAGTCATCTGTTAATGCAAGTTAAAAAAGGTGAAGTTTGCCAAGCTGGATTTCAGAACACCAAGAAATACCCAATAAAAGCAAAAAAGCTGTAAAAATTTATGTATAAATTTTAGCAGCTTTAGTAAAATTACGGTCGGATATCCTTTGTCTATCCAACTCAATTAATGACTATTACTGCCAATTCCCAATTGCCGAATGTATTTTCCCAAAATCTGGAATCTATTGCCAGTAAAACTGATGGCTCATTACCAACTCTAGGAGCTGAGTTGGTGTATACGCAAGATGGGGCAGGGCGCTATCTGACCTTTCATTGGCAGCACAGCGAACTCCTGGGGTTAAATACCGAAAAAATAGTTGACGAGCTGAACCAGACGCAAACCTTTGCCCCAGTGGATAAGGTTAATTATGTGGAACGATTGCACCGAATTTTGACAAGTTTGGTGCCAGAAAGGTTTCAGTGTTGGTTTAGCTACCATCAGGAATTATTTGAGTTGGACTTAGTGATTAGTCCGATTATGCCGAGTTTGGGAACAACTGCCACTACAGTTTTAGTTATGGGACGCTTAGTGCAAGCGACACTCAACAAAAAACAAGCGCGTGTGGCATCCAAAACGCCCACACAAATAGAGTTGGCTTTACGTTCACAGCAACATCAAAAACTGGTAAATCGGATTACCAGAAATATTCGCCGGACATTGGATTTAGATATTATTTGGCAGCAAACAGTTGACAGTTTAGGAAAAGCACTGCGGCTAGAGCGCTGTATTATTTGTCCTTATCAGCCCTCTAGCTCAAAAGTAAAAGTGAAGGCTGAGTATCGCCAGCTAGAACTCAGATCAATGCTAGGCTTAGAAATAGATGTAGCTTCTGAGCCTGCCTTTGCTCAGGCTTTGACAACCCTAGAACCAGTTGTGATGGAAGTGCCTGGATGCACAGAGTCTGGGCGGCAGAAAACTTTGGTGGTTGCGACTTGCTATCAAGACCAAGCCAATGGATTGGTTGCCTTGAATTGGCAAGATGAATGCTATACATTAACAGAATCGGAATTAGAGTTAGCAAAAGAAGCAGCAGATCAATTGGGAACTGCGATCGCACATGCTACTTTATACGAAGAATTAGAAGTAGCGCGTCAAAAAGCTGAAGAAGCTTCCCGTCTCAAAAGCGAGTTTCTGGCTAATGTATCCCATGAAATTCGTACCCCCCTCAATGGCATGATTGGCTTCTTAAAGCTGATTTTGGAAGGGATGGCAGATGACCCAGAAGAACAAAACCAATTTTTGGCAGAAGCGCACAACTTATCGATACATCTACTAAATATCATCAACGACATTTTGGACATTGCCAAAATCGAAGCTGGTAAAATGGAGCTAGCTTACGCTCCAGTTAAGCTAAATGAGCTATTTAGTGATGTAGAAAGTTTTATGCGTCCCCAAGCAGAAATGAGAAACCTCAGCTTTCGGATGCAAATGCCTGCTACCTCGGATGAAATCATTGTCCAAAGCAACTACCAACGCTTGCTCCAAGTGATGCTCAATTTACTAGGTAATGCCATCAAATTTACCCATGAAGGCGGTGTCACCGTCAGCGCCGATTTAGTACTCAAAAAATCGAAGCTTCAAGACCAGCAATTTCCTGGCATGGTAAGAGTCCGTGTGGCAGACACAGGCATCGGTGTTTCCCTAGACAAACAAGATAAACTGTTTCAATTATTCTCTCAGGTGGATGGCTCACGCACTCGCCAGTATGGTGGCACAGGTTTAGGACTGGCAATATCCCAGAAGCTAGTTGAAGCAATGGGCGGCGAGGTACATTTTTATAGTCTGGGTGAAGGACTTGGTTCAACAGTGACATTTACAGTGCCACTATATCAACAGCCAGTTATGGTTTCGTCTACTGATAGCGATTCAACAGACAGTGCTGTTAGCGATAGCGGGGCATTTAGTCCGTTATGATTTAGTCATTGGTCATCTGGAACATTACCAATACTAGGTTTGGAGTTTTAAAATTTAAAGTTTCTTAGTAATTATTATTCAATAAATAACAAAATTGGGCATAGGAGATGGTAAGTAATTCCGTCCCTAGACCACAAAATTGTATAATTATGGGCTGGGTTGAAGAACAAAACACAACAAACGCCTAAATGTTGGCTTTTGCTCCGTTTTACTCAAAATTTACAAAAAATAGATTTTTGACTCCTTTTTACGGTGACGTGTACTTGGAGAATTAAATCCTGTCTTTCGTCTGACTGCAAAGCAGAACCTAAAAGCTAAAGTAAAGTAGGAGGCTCACACGAAAACTTTGTTCAGACAACATGGAAAATAAGATTTTGGATAATAGTTAACGAGTAACAGCGCATCTGGCACAGGAATCATTATTATTCAATGTCCCATGCCCCATGCCCCATGCCCCATTCCCAATGCCCACCATTAACTTAGCAGGTCTAAAACTATGGAACTCACAATTGACAACGTTGAAACAGTCTTAGATGAAATGCGCCCTTATCTCATGTCTGATGGCGGCAATGTGGAACTCGTAGAACTCGATGGGCCTGTTGTAAAACTTCGCCTGCAAGGTGCTTGTGGTTCTTGTCCCAGTTCTGCAATGACCCTGAGAATGGGTATTGAGCGCCGCCTAAAAGAAATGATTCCTGAAATTGCGGAAATTGAACAAGTGGTGTAAAAGTTAGGAGTTAGGAGTTAGGAGTTATGAGTTTTGAATCAACTCCTAACTCCTCATTCTTAACTCCTAACTATTCCTATGTCCCATCCTCTCTATATCGCTTTTATCTGGCATCAACATCAGCCTCTGTACAAATCTCCTGGTAGTGCCTTATCTCCCAGTCAGCAGTACCGCCTACCTTGGGTACGTTTACATGGGACTAAAGATTATTTGGATTTGGTATTGCTCTTAGAGCGGTATCCTAAGTTACACCAAACGGTGAATTTAGTTCCATCGCTGATATTACAACTAGAAGATTATATTGCTGGGACTGCTTTTGACCCTTACCTCACAGCCTGCTTGACACCGGATGAACAACTCAGCCAGGAACAGAGGGAATTCATTATCCAACACTTTTTTGATGCCAATCACCATACGTTGATTGACCCACATCCCCGCTATAGCGAGTTGTATCAGCAAAGGCAGGAGAAGGGGCAAGCCTGGTGTTTAGCAAATTGGGAATTGCCTGATTATGGTGATTTGCTAGCTTGGCACAATTTAGCTTGGATCGATCCACTGTTTTGGGATGACCCGGAAATTGCTACTTGGTTAAAGCAGGGTCGAAATTTTACTTTAAGCGATCGCCAGCGCATTTATTCCAAACAACGAGAAATCCTTAGCCGCATCATCCCCCAACATCGCAAAATGCAGGAGGCTGGGCAGCTAGAAATTACCACTACGCCCTACACTCACCCGATTTTACCCTTACTCGCTGATACTAATTCCGGTCGGGTAGCTGTGCCCAATATGACACTACCTAAGCAGCGCTTTCAGTGGGAAGAAGATATTCCCCGTCACTTACGGAAAGCTTGGAACTTTTATAAAGACCGCTTTGGACAAATACCTCGTGGTTTATGGCCTTCGGAACAGTCAGTTAGTCCGGCAACACTTCCACACATTATTAACCAAGGATTTAAGTGGATATGCTCAGATGAAGCGGTCTTAGGGTGGACGCTGAAACACTTTTTTCATCGGGATGGGGCGGGGAATGTACAGCAACCAGAACTGTTGTACCGACCCTATCGACTGCAAACCGCAGAGGGTGATTTGTCAATTGTGTTTCGTGACCACAGATTATCAGATTTGATTGGCTTTACCTACAGTGCGATGCCAGCAAAAAAAGCAGCAGCAGACTTAGTGGGACATTTGCAAGCGATCGCTAAAATGCAAAGAGATAGTCAAAGCGAACAACCTTGGCTAGTTACCATTGCCTTAGATGGGGAGAATTGCTGGGAATTTTATCCCGAAGATGGCAAACCCTTCTTAGAAGCTTTGTATCAAAGTTTGAGCGATGAACCCCACCTCAAACTCGTCACCGTCTCCGAATTTCTGGAAGAATTTCCCGCCACAGCCACCATTCCCGGAGGGCAACTACATAGTGGTTCTTGGGTGGATGGCAGCTTCACCACCTGGATCGGCGATCGCGCCAAAAATCGGGCTTGGGATTACTTAACGGAAGCAAGAGAAATGCTCGCAAGTCATCCCGAAGCAACGGAAGAAAACAACCCAGAAGCATGGGAAGCATTGTATGCCGCAGAGGGTTCAGACTGGTTTTGGTGGTTTGGTGCAGGACACTCTTCAAATCAAGATGCCATCTTTGACCAGTTGTTTCGAGAACACCTGTTTGGGATTTACAAGGCATTAAATGAACCTGTACCACCTTATCTCAAACAACCAGTGGAAATCCACGAAGCACAAGGAAGCCATACCCCACAAGGGTTTATCCATCCTGTTATCGATGGTAAGGGTGATGAGCAAGATTGGGACAAAGCTGGACGCATAGAAATCGGCGGGGCGCGGGGGACGATGCACAATAGCAGTGTCATCCAGCGACTTTGGTATGGCGTAGATCACCTCAATTTCTATGTGCGGCTGGACTTTAAAGGTGGCGTTGCACCAGGGAGGGATTTTCCTACAGAGTTGAATTTGCTGTGGTTTTACCCAGAAAAAACAATGGTTAATAGCCCAGTTCCCTTGGCAGATGTACCAGATGCAGCCCCGCTTAATTATCTTTTTCACCATCTTCTAGAAGTTAACTTACTAACGCAATCGATTCAGTTTCGGGAAGCTGGAGACAATTATCAATGGCAGCCCCGTTTCAGTCGCGCTCAAGTAGCTTTAAATAGTTGTTTAGAGTTGGCTGTGCCGTGGGCAGATTTGCAAGTTCCGCCAGATTATCCCCTGCGTCTGATTTTGGTGCTTGCAGATGAAGGGCGTTTTTGCAACTACTTGCCAGAAAATGCTTTGATTCCTATTGAAGTACCTTAGAACTCAATACCCTTGGTTTTATAGCCATTCTCATGTGAATAAATAGTGGCGTACAGATGTACGCCACTACGAGGATATATCTTTCATCTATAAAGACTCGCAAGACTAACCCCAAAATATCGACCGTCATAAATCGCTATCAAGAAATGCAGGGGCAATTCATGTAGACGCATTCGCGGAGCGTCTCGTAGAGAAGCGGCTACTCTACGAGTTCTCCAGAGGAGTACCGCAGATACTGTGTGTACTTTTGCGTAAGTCCTAAGAAGAATAATGATGATTTAGCAAAGTTCCAGTAATATTACTGTTATCAAGGAATATTTGTCGTAAGATTAGAGACATTTTAGAGCAGATATTCTATACTAATGAATCGCTTTTCTCAGAAAATAACGAATTCTCAAGAGAGCATTTCACAGCAAACTCAACTTGGTCAGATGTGTGCTTCCAAGAAGCTATTCCGCGATCGCTATGAAATATTGCAAGTTCTAGGTAAAGGTGGTTTTGGCATCACTTTTTTAGCCAAAAATGCCGTATTACCTGGGCATCCTCTGTGCGTCATTAAACAACTTTGCCCGAAAGTGACTAGTCCCCAAAGTTGGCAAAAGGCATGTGCGCGTTTTGAAAAAGAAGCAAGAACTTTAGGTCAACTCGGTAGTCATTCGCAAATTCCCATGCTGCTAGACTACTTTCAGGCGAATGAGGAGTTTTTTTTAATTCAAGAATACGTACCGGGTTTGACTTTAGCCCAAGAAGTGCGGCGAGGTGGGCCCAAAAGTGAAGCCTCGGTGAAACAGTTTTTACAGGAATTATTACCAGTATTACAGTATCTTCATAAACATCATGTGATTCATCGGGATATTAAGCCCCAAAATTTATTGCGGTGTGAGTATGACAAACGGGTAGTGCTGATTGATTTTGGTGCAGTGAAAGAGCAATTAGTTGATGCTTGTGAAAACTCTACCAATCAAGCTGTAAATACCAACTTTATTGGAACTAGGGGATTTGCGCCACCAGAACAGTATTCTCTTCGCCCAGTTTATGCCAGTGATATTTATGCACTGGGTGTAACTTGTATTTATATGTTGACTGGTAAAAGTCCTTTAGAATTTGATTACCACCCAAATACTGGTGAGATATGCTGGCAAAAAGAAGTAAATATTACCGATAATTTCGCCAAAACTTTAGGGAAAATGGTGAAGATTACATTAGACGATCGGTTTAAGAATGTCGATGAAGTAATAAAAGCTTTAAGTTATGAAAGCTATTTGCCTACTTTAGCTAACTGTCTAACTACCCAAAAATTAAATAATAAAAGTATTACACAATACGAAAACTCTAACGAAGCTCCAGATGTCTACATACCACCAGTCACCAGAACTGCTAATGCTATTCGGAAATGGAGAGCGAGGCTTAAGTAAATAAGGTAGTAAAATTAAGTTAAAAGATATTTTAAAAGTTATTTGTGATGTATCAAATAGTTGTATATCCTCCTAAATCTTCATTAGAAAGGGGGATTAGGGGGATCTGAAAGTGTCTAAAATCACAGCAAAATCCTTTTCAAACAACCTTTTATTACCTAAAGTATCAAATTAACAATTATCATGAGCAATTGAAAATATCAAAAACAAATCTAGTAACCATTGCGACTACATTTCATCGTCAGTGATGGTTAATTAATCAGGGTTTTACTTAATACTTAGTCAATCTTTGCTTGTCAATATACAAGCAAAATTACTAGGGGTACTAGTTCAGAGAAATATTTCTATTCAGATTATTATATAATCGGAAGAATAATTAATTTTATGGCTCTCGTAGTTTTCCACAGAAGAGGAAGACTGACTACTATTTACAAACGCTAACTATATTAAGTAATTCCCCAATCCCCAGAACAGGGTTTTCTACCACAAGTAAGCGAGAGTCAATTTTCTTAAGGGACAGTTCGGGGCAAACTTAGCCTAAGTTGTTATGCAGTCGCGCCTGTCAGATCATGATCTGCTGCTTAAATCCCGATTGCCTAAATCCCCTGAATCCCAATGGAAAGAAGTTTTGCCAAAGTTGTAGCACCCCGTTGGTGTCACTTTTAAGAAATCGCTTCCGTGTCATCCGAGTCCTTTCAGATGAGGGGGGATTTGGCAGAACCTATCTATCAGAAGATGTCGATAAACTCAATGAACGCTGTGTTATCAAGCAATTAGCTCCAAAGTTCCAAGGAACTTGGTCGCAAAAAAAAGCGATGGAATTGTTTGCTGAAGAAGCGCAGCGACTACAAGACCTTGGGGAACATCCCCAAATTCCAACTTTAATAGCTTACTTTGAGCAAGATGGCTGCCTATATTTAGTGCAGCAGTTTATCAATGGCGATAATTTGTTAAAGGAGTTGCAACAGCGCAAGGGTTATAACGCTAGGGATATTCAATCTATTTTGCTAGATTTATTGCCCATCCTGAAATTTATCCACGATCGCAAAGTCATTCATCGGGATATCAAGCCAGAAAATATTATCCGCCATAAAAGTGATGGGCGATTAAGTCTGATTGATTTTGGTTCCTCAAAGCAATTCACCGCCAAAGTTCAGCACAAATCTGGCACATCCATTGGTTCACATGGTTATTCTCCCTTAGAACAAATTAGAGATGGTAAAGCTTTCCCTGCCAGTGACTTGTTCGGTTTAGGCGCTACCTGCTTTCATCTACTAACGGGAACTTCTCCCTTTCAATTGTGGATGGAATCGGGGTACGCGTGGGTGAGTAATTGGCGGGAATATTTGCGGAGTCCATTAAATGCTGAGTTGGATTTTGTCATCGACAAACTTTTAAAAAAAGATATCCATGAACGTTACCAATCAGCCGATGAAGTTCTCAAGGACTTAACTCCAAAACAACTCCTTGCCCTACCACCAGCCGGGAAGTCATCTGGAAAAATTCCCGCAACTCAAGCCCCATCTTTACCAAAAAGTTATCCCTTACTGAGAACTTTAATTTTGGTAAGTGCTTTTATTCTGTTGTTCGGATTCCAAGAATCTTGGTATAAACATTTTCGCCGGATTCAAACCAGTTTAGTTTCTAGGCTGAGTCAGCATAATAATTCTGGCAAAGATGACGTGCTTTTAGGTCAACCACCAAAGATTACTTTGGGTAGGGTTTCCTTAGCTAACACCATCCAAGGATATGAAAACTCGGTTTTATCCGTCGCCATCAGCCCCGATGGTAAAACCATTGCCAGCAGTGGAGGCGATGGCACAATCAAACTTTGGAATCTCGCCACCGGGAAAGAAATATCTTCACTCAACGCCTATTCTCAGCAGGTGAATACGTTAGTCATTAGCCCAGATGGGAAAACTCTGGTAAGTGCCAGTGATGACAGCACTATCAAAATTTGGAATTTAGCAACAGGAAAACAAATTCGCACTCTTACAGGGCATTCTGACTCAGTTCGGGCCCTAGCGATCAGCGCTGATAGCGAGACTCTGGTGAGTGGTAGTGATGACAACACCATCAAAATCTGGGATTTAGCCACAGGAGAGCAAATTCGGACATTGGTAGGGCATACATTTTGGGTGCGATCGGTAGCTATCAGTCCCGATAGCGTGATTCTTGCTAGTGGCAGTTTTGACAAGACGATCAAAATCTGGAATCTGACAAAAGGGTACTCAATCCGCACACTAGAGGGAAATTATCAAACAGTAACAGCTGTAGCTATTAGCCCAGATGGGAAAATTTTAGCCAGTGCTAGCCGCGATCGCACTATTAAACTTTGGGATCTACTGACAGGAAAAGAAATCCGCACACTGGCAGGACACGCCAACACAGTCACAACCGTAGCCTTCAGTGCCGATGGTAAAATTATTGCCAGTGGTAGCCGCGATCGCGCCATCAAACTCTGGAATTCGGCCACAGGAGAAGAAATTCTCACATTAACAGGGCATACAAACACTGTGACATCCGTAGCCTTCAGTCCTGATAGCAAAACCCTTGTCAGTGGTAGTGAAGACAACACCATTAAGATTTGGCGGTTGTCTCAGTAAAAATTTCTCCCCTACTAGAATGTCCCTCTCCGGCTCGGAAAGGGACAAATTTTACGTAGTAAAATCAGGCAGAGGTTTTTATAGAACCTAAATTATCAGAAGAGAGTCAATCTATATTTACCGCGTTCCTGTGGATTTTTGGAACTGACAACTATGTAGTAAGTGTCATCTTCAGGCAACCTAGCTCGGTCAATTAAAGCGCTGTAGGTGCCAGCTTTATCTTTGTCTCTATCTATAGCGATCGTCTGGCCTTTTGAATTTAGCAAAGCTACGTAAGGAGAAAATTCTTCATCAACACTATCTACACGAATACTTACAAGCTGATTTTTTCTTCCTTGGAAATTAGAAACATTGTAAGCGCCTCCATTTTGTTTCAAGGTTGAGCTATTGGCGCTTAGTTGGCCTGCTTCATCTAAGGTATAGCTAGCTCTATCATTCCTCAAAGCCAAACTATAGCGACCGATCTCACCGACATCTCGGCTAGTAACTGCAATTTTGTAAATGCCATTCTTAGGCAACCGCGCAAAAATAAAGGCATCATCGCCATCACTGCTTTTTTCCAAAGTGCCTTTTTTGACGATGATATTATCATCAGGATCGTGCAGAAATAACAAAGGATTTAAACTCAAGTTATTTGATCTGCGTGTATCTTTACTACCAACAAGCCTAATTTGCACTAGTTGATTTTCTCTACCTTCAAACTCATAGAAATGAAAATATCGACCTTGAGATTGAAAGTCACTTTTACTCAGAATACCCAATGCGACATCTACAAAGTTAATCTCTTTATAAGTAGGTGTTGCAGGTGCAGAAACTGCCGGAAGATCGATATTTTGGTTGCCACTTCTAGCTACATTAGAACTTGGCTTGCGAACTCTCCCGGAACCATTTGAATTAGAAGCCCTACCTCCAGACGTTCTAGATGTACTACTATTGGAACGATTAGAATTTGAGTTAGAAGTCCTACGTCTAGATGGTCTAGAAGTAGAGTCATCATTTGAAGCGTTCGAGGTTGGCTGGGAAGTTTCTGTATTAGAAGATATAGGACGATTCTGGATTGGCGACTCAATAGATGTCTTCTTTTTTGGAGATATTGATGCTTGAGAAGCAGGAAGTTGCTCAATTCCTTTTTTTACTGCTTCTGGTTGTCTCTCATCTGGTGATTTAGCAATTATGAAGCCTTGAGAATGTTGAGGTTTCCCTAAAGCATTTATAGGTAGCACATTGCTCGCGATCAACAAACTACTACCCAAGGAACAAATTAAAATGCGGCTTAATTTGTGGCGATAGTTTTTGGTTTCTAGTAGCATAATTACGCTCCTAATTTTGCGGATGATTTCGTATTTAACAGATAGACAAATTTGAAGTCAAAAATTTATATTCCTATTGAGACTTATAATACACTGTGGTGGAAGTTTGCCTACCATATCAAACAAGAGGATTTTGCTCTAAGTCTTGTTTGATATGGTAGCATCTGTACTAGAGTGAATATTAATTTTGTAAGTATATACTGAGCTACAAGCTGAAATTGCTGCTTTTCGAATTTTTGCCGAGATATTTTTGACTGGGCCAGATGCTACTAAGTAAGTGGGCGTAAATAATTATCGGCGGGATAAGGAAATAGGCAATAAGGGTTTTAGCCTAGTTTGATTTTATTGTGCCAACTTACTTAGACTACTGAATCGAGAAGGCATATTTGTGTCAATACTGCTGAAGGGTTGATATATAAGCTTTTTCCCTTTTAACCTTTTCCCTTTCCCCCAAAACCCGACAAGTATTGATATTTGTGCCCCTTGAGAAAAATCGCACATCGCGCTAGTCTTCATTGACGTAACTGCACGCTGTAACATTAGGCGATGACAAATCAATTCTCTGTGAAAATTCCCTCTTGTACTTGGAGCCGTCCCATCGGTTTAGGCTGGGACAAACCTTATACTGTCCGCTACGCAAGTAATATCGATGATGGCCCTTGGCATGGTATGCCTTTAGGTGGCTTTGGTGCAGGTTGCATCGGTCGTTCTTCACGGGGAGATTTTAACCTGTGGCACATCGACGGCGGTGAGCATACCTTCAAAAACGTCCCCGCTTGTCAATTCAGTGTATTTGAATCCAATGGCACATCTACCCAAGCCTGCGCTTTATCTACCCAAGGGCCCGATGATGGTACTCTTAAAGCTTGGCAGTGGTATCCAACGCTTGCCAGTACAGAGGGGACTGGTAATTATCACGCGCTATACCCACGTAGCTGGTTTGTGTACGAAAATGTATTCCAAGCACAGTTGACTTGTGAGCAATTTTCTCCAATTTGGGCAGGTAATTATCAAGAAACTAGCTACCCTGTAGCAATATTCCTCTGGAATGCCCACAACCCCACAAATGCACCAATTACCCTCAGCATTATGCTCACTTGGCAAAATATGGTGGGCTGGTTTACAAATGCCCTCAAATCTCCCGAAGTGAGGGTGCGTGATGATGGTAGTCCGGTTTATGAATACCAACCACGTTGGGGCGAAAGTCAAAGAAACCATAACCAAATAGTTGAAAATCCACAACAGTTTGGCTGTCTTTTAAGTCGGGTTGATAGTGATAAACCTTTGCAAGAAGGAGATGGAACTTGGTGTATTGCGACACTGAAACATCCCCAAGTAGAAATATTTCACCACACACGCTGGAATGCTGAAGGAACTGGTGATGAGGTGTGGGAAAGCTTTGCCAAAGATGGTTCTTTGTCCAATTATATAGATGCTAATCCAGTAGCAGAAGGTGAACAGTTAGGGGCTGCGATTGCACTTCGTTTTACTCTCCAACCAGGCGAAACCCTCGAAATCCCCTTTGTTCTCGCTTGGGATTTACCCATTACAGAATTTGCCGCCGGAGTCAACTATTATCGCAGATATACAGACTTCTTTGATAGAAGTGGAAATAATGCTTGGGCGATCGCATCTACTGCTCTACAAGAATATCAAACCTGGCGATCGCAAATTCAAACTTGGCAACAACCCATTCTCGACCGGGAAGATTTACCCAACTGGTTTAAAATGGCTCTATTTAATGAGCTTTATGATCTTACTAGCGGCGGTACCCTCTGGAGTGCAGCATCAGAACTTGACCCCATCGGTCAGTTCGCGGTGCTGGAGTGCCTAGATTATCGTTGGTATGAAAGTCTAGATGTGCGATTATATGGCTCTTTTGCCTTGTTGATGCTGTTTCCAGAACTGGAGAAGTCGGTGATTCGGGCATTTGCACGGGCGATTCCTCAAGGTGATGATACACCCCGAATCATCGGTTACTACATGACAATCAAAGCTGAAAGCCCAATTGCAGTTCGCAAAGTCGTCGGTGCAACACCCCACGATTTAGGCGCACCGAATGAACACGTTTGGCAGAAAACCAATTATACCAGCTATCAAGACTGCAACTTATGGAAAGATTTGGGTAGTGATTTTGTCTTGCAAGTATACCGGGATTTTCTGCTCACGGGTGCTGACGATGTAGAATTCTTAGCAGATTGCTGGCCTGCGATCGTTCAAACCCTCGACTACCTGAAAACTTTTGACCTTGATGGCGATGGGATTCCTGAAAATTCTGGTGCGCCCGATCAAACCTTTGATGATTGGCGGTTACAGGGTGTTAGCGCCTATTGTGGTGGGTTGTGGTTAGCGGCGTTGGAGGCTGCGATCGCAATTAGCGATCTTTTATTAACTTACCAGACAGGTAACACAGCAGAGTTGGCGGCGCAAAAGTCCACTTATGAAGCTTGGTTGACACAATCTCTTCCTATTTACCAAGAAAAACTTTGGAATGGGCAATATTACCAACTTGATAGTGAAAGTGGTTCCAATGTGGTAATGGCAGATCAATTGTGCGGGCAATTCTACGCTCGTCTGCTGGACTTACCAGATATTGTACCGAGCGATCGCGCCCTTTCTGCCCTGAAAACTGTTTATGATGCGTGCTTTTTGAAATTCTGCAATGGAGAGTTTGGTGCTGCGAATGGTGTTCGTCCTGACGGTTCACCAGAAAACCCTAAAGCTACTCATCCCCTAGAAGTTTGGACTGGAATAAACTTTGGGCTAGCGGCTTTTCTTGTGCAAATGGGAATGAAAGATGAAGGGTTGAGATTAACACAGGCTGTAGTCGAGCAAATTTATGAAAATGGGCTGCAATTTCGCACCCCTGAAGCTATCACCGCAACTGGTACTTTCCGCGCTAGCACCTACTTACGGGCAATGGCTATCTGGGGAATTTACTTAGTTATTAATTGATTAGCTATCAAAACGGTTCTCATACCCTGCAAGTTCGCTGAAAGCGTTCTCGTAAGAGTAGCCGCTACGCGTCTATGGATGCAATACACTTTCACCTCTCTCCAAACCTCTTTATTAAAAGGAGAGAGGCTTTGAATCTGACTCCCCTTCAAGGAGAAGGGACTGGGGCTTAGGTCTGTATTCGATGCAATTGAGAACCGCTATAGTATATGCGTTGTCAGAATTAGCCTGTCTTTATCTGAGAAAGCAGAGTTTAAATTTGTGATTTTATTTTCCGAGTGTTTCCGGAAGCAAGGGAAAATTTCAGTAATGGTAAGAGTTGAAGTAGTGAGAACTCTAGACTACTCTATGCCGACTATATCTTTGTTCTAGACCGAGGTATTATTGTTGAGCAAAGCACTCATCACAAACTCATGTCAATTGATGGTTTTTACTAGCATTTAGCACAAGTGTCACAGCATCCGTAATCTCTACTTTAAAAATTTTTAAAGATAAATACATAGAGAATTTACTGTTGAATAAAATTGACAATATTCTAATATTTTAAAGATTTAACCTACTATATATTTCTATTCAAAGCATCTTAGTACAGATATTGATAATAATTAAAACTATAGCAATCCGCTTTGATTTTTGTTCGTGTAACGTGGCGTAGCCATACTTACTTGTGTGGGTAGATAAGAAGCAATAGGAAATACTTTTTCAAAAATCAAAGCGGATTGCTATAGGCTAGCTGTTATTAATAGCTAATAATCATAAAATATTTATGATTGGTTTACAGTGATTTTATTTAGATACGTTGAATCTGTAGTTCTTGTAAACCAAGAAACATCAGAATAATAAATATTATTATCTAATTGAACTTATTAAGTAAATATGTTCAAGACTATGGCTGCAAACGTTTTTTACTGTTGAGCAGTTACTATTTTTGGAAGTTGTTTTACATCATAGTTAATGGTAGTATTTTCTAGCGACTCGACAATAATAAAGGGTTTAAATTGAGATTGTGTGGGGGGTCAGACCCCTCATAAATTAGTAAGGGAGGACAAAATTAAAAGTTGCACAATAGGCAAGTACGTATCGAAATACATTCAGTAAATTTAACTTAAAAATCTACTAAATTCGTAGATGACATTAACGACAAAAAATAGTATATATACGAATGACGTTGTTAAAGATCAAGAATAAATAAATTTTTTCCACTACTCAAAAAAATATGAAAACTTGCCGGAAATTGCTTAATTAACCAGTAGTAAGAAATACAGGCGTTTTAACAGAGAAAATTGATTGAATTAAAAGTCTATAAAGTTTCAGAGGATAAAACTGCATCTACCAAGAGCTACGCCTAGACTTTTGTCCTACCAGTCAAATGAGAAGACAAAAGATAAATTTTTTCCTTTCAGTTACTAACAAGCAAAAGCTACAGTTTCCTCAATTCATCGGATGGAATCTGGATAATTAGCAATGAGCAGCCAACAAACTTGCTTAAAAACTTGATTGTTTTTAATCAAAGGTTAGTTCATGAAAATAATCATCAGGTCAAATGCAGTCGAAACCTCAAGCCAAGGGGACAGTTCAGCAATGAATCTATATAATTTGTATCCCTACTACAAGCTAGCTCTTGCCCAAACTAGTTTACTAGGGGAGTTATCAGCCAAAATCACTAAAACTCTGCTTAATAGCGCCAAGGTAAAGCTCAAACAGCAGAAAAGTTTCAGTCTGTATCTTTACCGCTCAAAGCTGCGGGAGCTAATAAGAGCTTGGGAAAGTTATGTACGCATCTGTTGATAGAGGGATTTTTAGCCCTCGTCAACGTCCAACACCACCAAATTGCTGATAATTTCCCGAAAGCGATTGAACAACTGCAAAAAAGTTAGTGCAGTTTATAAACCTCAATTGAAACGCTAAAAATCGCAGAAACTGAACTAGTTTACTTCATCCAAAATAATTAAACACTATGATGAATCAAGACATTGCTGGTATTAGTAGTAACTTAGATACAACAGTAAAGGCTCAACAATTTGATAAAGTAGTTGAAGCGATTATTGCTGGAAAGTACTCCTGGGCATGTGTTTTAATGCTACGTTTTGCTGGTTATAATCCTCTCCATTACATTCCGTACCGTACCTACAACCGATTGCTGAAAGAAAACTCTCAAACCAACAGAACAAAACAGCAGCAAAGTGAAAATCTAAAAATGCTGAAACATGCTAATGATTCAAGACCTGCTTATCTTGAAGTAGTTGGAAAGCAAAAAACAGAAATCCGTGGCGTTAGTTTAGACCAGAAATTGGGATAGACAATTAACAAACATTAATCAAGGAAATCGCCATTAACTCAAGATATATCCTTGAAAGGCTGTGGAGCCAATTAAAAAATAATTTGGAATCAATAAATTCTGCCCTAGAGTTGATTGAGTATCTGAAAACCTGCCATGCTAATTTAAAATTGATTGCATGGTAGGTTTTCTATCGCAGTGATTAATTTAATTAATATTTTTTTGCAAAAATCTGCCAAAATGGCAAATATATACTGACGACATTGGTAAACTAATAAGAACGGCAATTTCAACCACAATAGAGGTGATTGGCAGCAAGCAAGTTAATTTAAAAACATAAAATCAATGATTAGTTCTGACTATGAAATAAATCAAACTGATTACAAAAGTAGTCAGCATTTCATGGAGTAAATAACTCCTATCCCAAGATAAATGATGTAACCGTTGCTAATGGTGGTTCTTTTTCTGAGGAAGTCTGAGCAAAAAGAATTTGGGGAGGTGGATTCCCCCAATCCAAATTTTATACAGCTTTCATTGACTGCAGACGATGTGAGTAATGCTTAGAAAACTTTCTATCTTGTGATTGGTGTTGCTTTATTTAATAAAGCAAACGCTTAACACCAATAACAGGGACGGAAACAGGAAAGTTATGGTGAAACCGTTGTCTTGGCTGGTGGAACTAGTAGGTCATACGCTTCTCTTTCAACCATTGTAATCCTAGTCCTCCCAACCTGGATTATCTCTGCTTTCTAAATTTTCAATTTATACAGTAAATACTGGAAGTTCAAAACTTGAAGAGCTTCCAGTATTTTTATGTATAAATAAAAACAGAGTGGACAATTCGACCACCCTATTTTTTGTAGAGAATGGTTAATCCAACAATGAATTAAACCTTGGCTAATTCTGGGGTAGGACGCTTGCTGTTGCGAATTGATGTAATGGCCTCAGCATAATCTTTAGCATTAAATACAGCTGAACCGGCGACAACTGCATTAGCTCCTGCTTCTAAAACTTGCCAAGTATTATTTGCCTTCAGCCCTCCATCCACTTCAATCCAAGGGTCAAGACCGCGTTCATCACACATTTGACGTAGCTTGCGGATTTTAGGTAACACACCAGGGATAAAGCTTTGACCACCAAAACCAGGGTTGACGCTCATAATCAGTACTAAATCGCACAAATCTAGAACGTATTCAATTAACTCTAGAGGACTACCAGGATTAAGTACAACTCCAGCTTTCTTACCAAGCTCTTTAATTTGCCCCAAGGTACGGTGCAGATGTGGAGAAGCATTATGTTCGCAGTGTACGGAGATAATATCAGCACCCGCTTTAGCAAATCCTTCTACATACTTTTCTGGCTCCACAATCATCAAGTGGACATCCAGTGGCTTGGTTGTAACCGGACGAATCGCCTCCACAATCAGAGGGCCTATCGTAATATTAGGTACAAAACGACCGTCCATTACATCAACATGAATCCAATCTGCTCCGGCCGCGTCTACGGCGCGAATTTCATCACCCAGACGGCTAAAATCGGCTGATAGGATAGATGGAGAAATTACAATGGGCTTTTGAGATAGGTTTTGGGTCATGGCTAGTGGGTTTTTAAGCGTCCTCGTCTGTAAGCATTGTAACAAAACATTGAGCAAGACTCATAACTTTGATCCCGGCCTTTTTACAGGAGTAGAGAGCAGAGAGAAAATAATAACTCCTAACTCTTGACCAATGACCAATGAATAATGACCAATGACTAATGACAAATAACAAATGACTAAAAAACTAACCTGGATAATTTGGGGATTAAGTGCTTCTTGTCTGAGTGCGCCAGTAATTGCTTCGGCTTTAGAATCTGCTTTGGGAACTAACGGTATTGATGCTTTGAAGCTACACCAAGCTCCTTATAATTTAATCGGTCGTAAAATTGCTATTGGTCAAGTGGAAATTGGTCGGCCGGGAATGTTTGGGTGGGATAAGGCAGTGTCTAAAAATCGCGCCATATCTTTAGCGGGAGTATTCTTACGCAATGGGCCAGCTAAGTCTAATAGCGGTGTTGACCCTCACGCCTACAATGTTGCTGGTGTAATGGTAAGTAAAGACAAAGCTTTGCCGGGAATTGCTCCGGGAGCGAGATTGTATTCGTCTGCGGTGGGTTCCACTAAAAGCATGGGTCAGCCAGAAGAATGTTTATCAGCCCAGCACATAGCGCTACAAAATGGTGGCGATGTCCGTGCCATTAATTTTAGCTTTGGTGAACCTCTCAGTCGCGATCCTAGACCAGAGGCTATTTTAGACGGCAATGCTTTACTAACTTTATGTGTTGACTGGTCTAGCCGTGTTCATGATGTTTTGTATGCGATCGCAGGCAACCAGGGTAAAGGCGGTATTCCTATTCCTACAGATAATTTTAACGGAATGAACGTGGCTTTTTCATCCCGCCGAGGGGGAATTTTTAACAAGGTAGATGTGGCTAATCTGGCGGGTGCTAACCAAGGAGTGAGTGGAAGGCTAGCTGGAAGGGAATTTGATATTGGTGGCCGCCGCGCTATCAGTTTAGTTGCTCCTGGGAATAATATTCCTTTACTCAATCCAGATGGCAAATTGAACAAGGTTACAGGTACTAGTTTTGCAGCGCCTCAAGTTACGGCTACCGTTGCTCTATTACAAGAATTTGCTGACCGACAGATACGCACAAAACAACCCCACTGGAGCATTGATGCTCGGCATCATCAAGTAATGAAAGCTGTATTGCTGAATTCAGCAGACAAAATCCAAGATAGTGGCGATGGCTTACGGTTGGGAATGAGCCGGACGCTAATTGATAAACAAAATCAAAACTGGCTAGATTCTGATGCTTATAAAGATCCAAAGATTCCCTTGGATGCTCAAATGGGAGCGGGTCATTTAAATACATTTCGCGCTTATCAGCAATTGAGTGCTGGTCAATGGCAGCCATCAACTACGGTGCCAGCTATTGGTTGGGATTATCACAAAGTGGATGTTGGAGCATCTGTTGACTATGTATTAGTAAAACCATTAAAGCAAGGAAGTTTTGTTGCTGTTACCCTAACTTGGGATCGATTGGTAGAACTCAACGATAAAAATACAAACCAACAATATGATGTGGGCGAAAATTTTCGCGATCGCGGTTTAAATAATCTCGACCTATACTTAGTAAAAGCTGATGCTCAAAATTTAGATACTGGTGCTGTTTGCTCTTCAATCAGCCAAATCGATAGTGTAGAACATATTTTCTGCCCAGTTCCTGCTACTGGCAATTACAAAATCCGCATCCAGTTTCGTCAAAAGCTAAATGAAGCGACTCAACCCTATAGTTTAGCTTGGTGGAGTGTACCTATCAATTAAAAATAGGTCAGCATAATTTTCATCTATTCGAACAACACTCTCCAATCAGGGCGCATAGGCGTGCGTCCCTATGAAAATTCTGTATTTTATGCAACTAAAAATGTTATTCTATCTCAGGAGTTGCAAAACAATAGCCGAAAAAAAATTTTCTGTTAGGGGTATTTGATGAATTACCCCTAACTCCTGTAGTTTGGCGTAAATCCTATATCTATAAAAACCCAATAGAAGTGGTTATTTTATGTTAGGTAGTCTACAATACTGTTATTGATAAATAGAAAAGTTCCTCAAAATTGAGATTTTTCATAATTCGTCTGCATAGCCGCCTCAAGTAAGAATTAGCAGCTTTAATGAGTTGTGTTTTATTCCTCTGAACTATTAACTTGCTGTTACAAAAACTGTAACAGTCTTATTTTCTATTGGATCAAATGCAATAGTAAATCATTGACACAGTGTCTGCGTCAACCATAAGCACAGATCGGGAATCTTTGGCAAGTGAGGTAGCAGAATGAATCGGCAAAAGTTTAGTGATGCAAAAGAAAATTTTCTGCAAAGACGTTATGGTGTGAGTCTGGGCAGACGTTATGCTTTGGCAGCTGCAAGTGTTGTTCTATTCAGTGTATTAGGTTGTTCTCAAGTCGAGAGTAACAAAAGTGCCCTCGCCCAATCTAGTTTACCTCAGCCAGAAACTCCATTGCAAAAAAAAACAGTCAACACTGATACAAGAATAGTTGAGTCTAGCAATAAGTTTGGCTTCAAACTATTTTCAGAAGTTCTGAAAGATGATAAAGGTGAGAATAATATTTTTATCTCACCTTCGAGTGTCGCTCTTGCTCTAGCCATGACCTACAACGGCGCTAGTGGCTCAACTCAACAAGCTATGGCAAAAACCCTAGAATTACAGGGAATGAATCTACCAGAAATTAACTCTTCTTATGCGGCGGTATTAAAGCAGCTTTTAGAAAATCCAGATGCGAAAGTCCAACTGAGTATTGCTAACTCGCTTTGGGCAAATCAAGATGTTAGCTTTGCACCAGATTTTCTCAAGAGAACCCAGGATTTCTATCAAGCTAAAGTCAGCAATTTAAACTTTAAAGATGCCGCCGCATCTAATATTATCAATAACTGGGTTAAAGAAAATACTAAGGATAAAATCACTAAAATAGTTGAAAGTATTAAACCAGACCAAGTGCTGTTTCTGATTAATGCCATATATTTTAAAGGTAATTGGAGTAACGAATTTGACAAAAGTCAAACTGCTCAATACCCTTTTTACATTACATCTGGTAAACGAAAGCAACACCCAATGATGTCACAAGAAAGTGACTATAGGTACTATGAAAGCGAACAATTTCAGGCGGTTAGCTTGCCTTACGGTCAAGATGGGAAAATCAGTTTTTATATCTTTCTACCCAAACAGAACTCTAATCTCAAAGCCTTTTATCAGAACTTGAATGTTGAAAACTGGGAAAAATGGATGACTCAGTTCAACAAACAAAAAGGGTTTATTCGTCTACCTCGCTTCAAAACAGATTATGAAGTTACACTCAATGATGCCTTGAAAAGTTTAGGCATGGAAGAGGCTTTCAGTAACAAAGCCAATTTTTCTGGCATGGGTAAAAATTTTGCCATTAGCCAAGTTAAGCATAAAACTTTTGTCGAAGTGAACGAAGAAGGTACTGAAGCGGCTGCGGCTACTTCAGTGGGAATAGTCGCAACATCTTTGAGAGATGAACCAGAACCATTCCGAATGATTGTTGACCGTCCCTTCTTCTGTGCGATTAGGGATAATCAGACGGGAAACGTTTTGTTTATGGGTTCCATTATTGAACCACAATGAGGAGGCAGGAAACCTCCTGCCTCCTTAAGGTAATGTCGCTTCAGAAATACTCAAAGTGTTGTTAGCGTTTGCTTTCGAGGACTCGTTTGCTGCAACGGGTGCAGTTACTTCCCCCGTGCCGCTATCGTTTGTCTCGCCACCAAGACGCAAGGCACTTAAAGCGGTTTTAATGACAACAGCGGTGGGTACTGCCACAATTACGCCCAACAGTCCGCCAATTCTTGCCCCTGTTAAAACTGAAATTAAAATCCAAACTGGATTTAAACCCGTAAAACTGCCTAAAATTCGGGGGGCAATTAAGTTTTCGAGAATTTGCTGTACGATTACTGCTGCTATCAAAACTCTCACACCCATTGAGAAATCTTGTAGTGCTACCAATAGTGTAGTCAGAGCAATGCCCACAGAACCACCAAAGGGGACGAGAGCCATCAGACCAATAGTTAGCCCAAATAGCAGTCCAAATGGTACTTTCAGCCACAAAAAGGTAGGAATGAGGGCTGAAGCCATACAGGTAGATAAAATCAACTGGGTGATGAAGAAATTTTGAAAACTTAGGCGGACTGTTTGGGAGAAAGGAGCGCGAAATTTAGAGGGTAGCCATTCTACTAAACTTTCCCAGAGTTCACTCCCATGCTGTAAAAGGTAGAAAGTCAAAACCATCGTCAAGAGGATATCTAGCAGACTAGTGACTGTAACTACCGCCAGATTTAAAACTTGGCCAGCGATCGCTTGTAATTGTCCCTTGACGCGATCGTTGATTTGTACTACCAGAGCATCGAGGTTAATCGGTAAGCCAAAAGTCTCCGCTTTTTCGTTTAATATCATTAGCTGAGAGCGTCCAGAGTCGATCAACTCTGGCAACCGAGCCACCAGTTGTTGAGCTTGGGTAAGGGCTAACGGAACAAGCGTCACACCCAACGCCAATAAAATCGATAAAGCCAAGAGAAATACTAGGATAGCAACTTGCTCTCGTTTAGCACCATGATGTTCCATCCAACTCACGGGGTAGTTGAGCAGAAATGCTAAAACAGAAGCTCCCACTAAAATGACTATGAGAGAATGGAAATAATTAAAAAATACCGAAAGTGCCCAACCATTTAGAACTAGCAGTGGAACGAATAACGCGATCGCCCCGATTCGCGCTATTGGTGTGAATGTTTGCCACCAGTCGAGTAGCTTGCGTGTCTGCATTTTGAGCTAATTGCGGGATAGAACTAAGTTAAATCTTTCTTTACAGCTTATTATCTCTAACTATATGAGTCTTATTCATCCTTCTAGTTTAGGAGTTATACTAACCCCAATGAAGAATTTTGAATCAAAAGAGAACAGGGAGTGGAGAGCAGGAGAGCAGGGGAGCAGGGGAGCAGGGGAGCAGGTGGAGAATAATAATGCCCAATGCCCCATGACGGCAGTTGCTCCACTAGGGGAAACCCCAAGACCGCACGGTCTCCCCAATGCCCCATGCCCAATCCCCAAAACCCAGTTGTTTTTATATTTGATTCCGATTATCGGCTTTTTTCCATCTTTGTGGACTCTCTATCGGGGGCAGGCCAGCCGGGAACAACTTGCTGTTAGCCGTCTGTCTATCACTTTGGCACTTACTTGGCTGTTGGGATATTTATTATTAAGTACCGGAGCCACAACTTCAGATTTTTTTTCGCTACGTCTATTTATCCTGAATAGTTTTCTCACGTCGGGTTATTTTATAGTGAGTGTCTGGTTGATTTTGCGCTTAATGCAGGGCAAATCTGGACGTTTACCAGGCTTTAGTACTTTAGCAGAACGATTGTTTAGTAAGTACTTATCTTAATTTTTTAGGATGAGAATTATTCAGTAGTTTTACCTATTTCCTAAAAAATTATGGTTGATTTCTCTATATATCTAGTCAAATCCAGTTTATTATTGCCATACTTCAGTAAAACATCTCTAGGTTGACCCAAAAGCAGAAAAAATGCTGCTATAAGTGTTGTGGTTGACACTACATTAAAAAAGTTAGCACTGATAATTAAGAGTTAGCTATTATGGGTTGATTTGTTTGGATATTTTTAGTCTGCAAATTTACCAAATTTGATTATTGAGTAAGTGTGAGGAAGTCTGTGACCATTCAAAGAAGTTCGGCGGAAGAAAATCAGTCGGGAAAAGCCTCAAAGTCCAATAAAAAAATTTCTCAGAACTCGAAATCTGGACGTTGGCTGTGGTTTTGGGTAGGGATGAGTGGGATTGCAATGGTGTCAGCAACAGCAGGGGCACTTTTGGCGGTGTCTTTAACCAGTACACCTTTGCAACAAGCCCAGCTAAGTCCACAGGAAGAAGCGGCCTTTGATGGCGATCGCATTTCTGGAGGTGTGATGCGATTCTCACAATTAACTCGCCCAGTTAATCTCTTAGTTATGGGGATGAGTGTACTCCCTCCAGATGTCCAAAATCCCCCTGAAGACACCAAAAACCTCAAATACCTGCCCCAGGTAAACTCCTTTGATGGTCTTTCTGATGTGATGCTCTTGGTCAAATTTGATCCAGAGACGAAAAAAATAATTATGCTCTCCATTCCCAGAGATACCCGCACAGAAATAGAGGGGTATGGAGTGAAAAAAATTAATGCTGCTAATGTTGATGGTGGGCCAGCTTTAACTGCCAGAACCGTCAGTAATCTCTTAGGTGGGGCGGGAATTGATCGCTATGTGCGAATTAACGTTCTGGGAGTTGCCAAGCTGATTGATGCTTTAGGAGGCGTAACAGTCTACGTCCCCAAAGATATGAAGTACCAAGATGATTCTCAGCATTTGTACATCAATTTGAAGGCGGGTAAGCAGCATCTCAACGGCGAACAAACACTGCAATTGCTGCGGTTTCGCCATGACGAACTTGGTGATATTGGTCGAATTCAACGCCAGCAAATGGTCATGCGGGCTTTGATGGATCAAACACTCAACCCAGCTACTGTTGCTCAATTACCTAAAGTTTTGGATGTAGTTAAAGACCACATCGATACTAATTTGACGGTTGAAGAGTTAGTGGCGCTAATGGGTTTTGGCGTGCGGACAAATCGCTCTAATATGCAAATGTTAATGCTGCCAGGTCGCTTTAGCGAAAAAAATGAGTTTGATGCTAGCTATTGGTTGCCCAGTAAAAATGGTATTGCTAAACTGATGGCTCAACATTTTGGCTTGGAATCAGAACAAGAACAGCAGATGGCTGATCCACGCTCTTTGCGTGTAGCAATTCAAGATAGTACAGGTGGCGATCGCTCTAATCTCCAACCATTAATTAGAGCCTTGGAAAAATCTGGATATCGCAACATTTATATAGCTAAGGCATGGGGTGAACCTCTAGAGGTAACTCATATTGTCGCCCAGCAAGGAGATGGTGACAGCGCCGAATCAATTCGTGAAACTTTGGGATTTGGCGAAGTGCGTGTGGAAAGTACTGGCAACCTTGGCTCGGATGTCAGTATTCAAGTAGGTCAAGATTGGTTGCAACAAAAATCTATTTTGGAGAAGTCGCTGAGTAAATAATTCGTAATTCGTAATTCGTAATTAATTACACTGGCACAAATGCTGCTGAGAGAGAATTTACTGTTTGGCTGAGTTCTTGGAGTTTAGCTGCTACTGCACCATTGGTTAATAATTCCTCTGCTTTAGCTAAACCCTCTGGCATATCTGAACAAATACCACTCCGCCATAAGTAAAATCCACCATTCCACAAGGCTGTTTGCATTAGTTCACCTGGTTTACCTGCTAAAATATCCTGAATATCCGCCACCAATTCTTCAGTAGTTCCAAGGGGTACGTTCTTGGTAGTAAAGCCGTAATCACGCGGTACGAGGTGCAATCTTTCTACCTCTTGGGATGCTATGGATGGAGATAAGCTGATAATTGCAGTGCGATCGCGCGGTAAGTCGCAACTACCTTCCAGTCCTTTTACTAATGTAAATTTCGTTACGCCCCGCAGCCCTAGAGCTATCTTAAACATCCCTTCTGTCGGCGGATGCACAAATCCAGCAATGACATGAGCATCACCAGCATAAGGACACCAAATTAGCTCCATTGTCGCCAAAGGCGGACGTTTGCCAAGTTGATCGCGGTATTCCCAAATACTTGCAATTAAGGGAAAATGCTGTGGTAAATAAATAAAGCCGATTCCCGTTTGCTCAAAAACTTGCTGGGTTTCTGCCAGTGGTAGGTTAGTCCAATCGACTCCTAAACCTTGCCAAATATCTATTAGGGGTAAGCCGTACTTTGTTGGCAGGCGATCGCCTCCGTGCATTATGACTGGTTGTCCAACTGCGGCGAGGATTAAAGCTGTTACCGGACTAATTGGTGCTGTACGGGTTCTGCCATCATAAGGGATGCCAAGAGTGATCGCAGTTCGGCCAGAGTCGAATGGTTGCAGCTTTGGCCCCAATTCATCATAAGCATCCAACATTCCTGCTAACTCTTCCCCTGTAGGACGTTTGATTCGATGAGCAATCAAAAACGCTCCAATTTGGGCTGGTGTCGCTTCACCCAGCAGCATCATTTTAGTAGCGCTGGCTGCTTCAGCGCGAGTTAAATTTTCCCCTGTGTGGTTTCCGCTACCTACTTTTTTCAGTAATTCCCTAAATACATTGCTCATTTGTCCTTTGTCCTTTGTCTACTGTCATTTGTCCATTGTCCTTTCTGAAAATGACTAATGACCAATGACTAATAACTAATGACTAATAAATAATGACACTCAAGAAGCTGATCGCTGCTGGTCAATTTGTAATGGGATATTTTCCCGCACGAGTTGCCAAAAGTACTTAATGGGGGGAATTTGTAGTCGGTCTTGAGTTGTCACCATAACTACCCGCCGAGTCAAACTTGAACCATCTGTTAAAGCACTAATATTATTGTTCTCTAAGGAACGAACCGCTAAAGTAGGGTCAAGACGTGCTTCCAGTAATGCTGATTGAGGTAGCAAAGCGATTAATTCTCCTTGGCGCACCACTCCTCGAAAGGCATCTAGGGTATTTACCTCTAAAGCCGCCTGGAGTGTAGCTTCCATTCGCTCAAATCTATCTTGTATTAAGCGCTGCATCCCATAACCATCTTTAAAAACCACTTGGGGATAAAGAATTAGCTCCGACCAAGGGACACATTCATATTGTGCCAGGGGATGATTAGCTGCGGTGAGAACTTCTATCGGTTCATCATAAAGTACTTCTACCACCATTTCCCTAGCAGTGGTTAAAAAGCGATTATTCATCACAATTGCTAAATCGACCAATCCATCTTTGAGGACTTTCAGGGCGCGATCGCTTCCTAATGAAGTCACCCGCAATTGCACATCTGGATAAGCATGACAAAATTTTTGCAACACTGGTGGTAAGTAAGATCCACATAATGAGTGAATCACGGCAATGCAAAGTTCTGGTTGCTTTCCGGCGATTAAATCAGCTAATTCTTGTGTAGCTGTCTCCCATTCTTGGCAAATTTTACGGACACGGGGTAGTAAACATTCACCTCCTAGCGTTAATTTGGCGTGAGTAGTTCTATGAAAAAGTTCTACACCCAAATCTGCTTCTAATGCCTGGATTTGGCGACTAATCGTCGATTGGGTAACACCAGATGTTCGCGCTGCTTGTTGAAAGCTGCCGGTTTGTGCGATCGCTAGAAAGGCTTGCAACTGCTCTAGGCGCATTTTTATGTAGCCTGAATTACATTTATCTGTTTCATTAAGTTAACGGCTTTTTAACCAAAATTTAGTATAGTTTGTTACAGTAATTTTTCTCTGCTTTACATTTGGGTAAATCAGCTTTTACTGCCTTTTTCGTCAATTATCCGCTTTCCACGGATTTTTTTGATAAATATCGCCAAAAAAGAATTGACTATTTCTATTCTGTCTGCTAAAGCGCAGTGTTAGGCTGCTGGCGTTGCGGTAGAATCTGCGTCATAGTCCTTCAGTTGCCCATCTTCCATATAAATGATGCGATCGGCAATATCGAGGATGCGGTTGTCGTGGGTAACTAGCAAAATCGTGCAGCCTTGTTCTTTGGCTAGCTTCTGCATTATTTCTACAACATCGCGCCCAGATTTTTTGTCGAGTGCAGCAGTAGGTTCATCTGCTAAGACAATCTTAGGGTGGCTAACTAAAGCACGAGCGATTGCTACCCGTTGCTTTTGCCCTCCAGATAGTTTCTCTGGGTAGTAATCGACACGATCTGCTAAACCGACAGTTTCCAAAATGGCGATCGCTTTGGCGTTGATATCCTGATTGAGAAAATCATTATGCAACTCTAAAGACATTCGGACATTTTCTCTAGCTGTCAAAAAAGTCATCAGGTTATGAGCCTGGAAAATATAACCAATTTTGCGGCGCAGCTTAGTTAACTGCTGCTTTTTGGCATCACAAATTTCCTCTCCTAAGATTTTGAGACTACCTTCTTGGGCAGAACGTAATCCACCCATTAAGGTTAACAAGGTAGTTTTCCCCGATCCAGAGGGGCCAGTCATAATGACAATTTCCCCTGCATTAATCTCCAAATTAATATCAAATAATACTTGTTTACGAAGCCCACCTTCACCAAAATAGTGGTTGAGGTTACTAACAGAAATTACAGATTCTAAAGTAGAAAGTGTTGAGTTGGAATTTTCTGGTAAAGACTTTTGCAACATAGGATTTTATAAAGCATTGGGTAGAAAAAATAATTCTTGTAGAGACGCGATGAATCGCGTCTTCTTCTATAGAGACATAATTCATCGCGTCTAAAAAACATCAGCAGGATCAGCAGATCGTAACTTCCGTATTGCGATCGCACCAGAAACACTACACATAATCACGGTCAAAATCCAAACCTGGATCGCCCGTTCCATTTTCATGAAAATAGGAAGCATCGTCGCAGCATAGGTGACTTGATACAATCCAAAAGAAAGGATGAATCCAGGCAGAAAACCTAATATAGCCAATAACAATGCTTCTTGAATTAGAACTCCCAAAAGATAGTTATCGGTGTATCCCATTGCTTTGAGGGTGGCGTATTCTGGCAAGTGATCAGAAACATCAGAGTAAAGGATTTGATAGACAATCACGATGCCAACGATAAACCCGACTGCTGTACCCAAACCGAAAATAAAACCAATGCCAGTACCGGCTTCCCAGTAAGTTCTCTCCACCTTGGCAAACTCTTCTGGAGTCAGGACTCTGACATCTTTAGGTAGTCCATTGACAAGTTGCGATCGCACTTTTTCTGGATCTGCATTTGGTTTAAGCGTGATTAACCCAACTTCGATGCGATCGGGTTTACGTTCTGGAAATAACTGGAGAAAAGTCGAATCACTGGTGATCACATTACCATCGGCAGCAAAAGAAGCACCATCAGTAAACAAGCCTTTAACAAAGACGGCTTTACTATTCAGTTCCGTGTCAAATTTGCCTGTTTTCTTCCAAATATCAGCAACTGCACCGTATTCTGGGCGACCTGCCTGGTCAAAGATAACTTGATACAACTGTTTAAGTTGATCCTGATTTTGTCTGATTTCAGGTGATTTGAATGGTGATTGTGTTGGATCAACACCCCAAACCAAAATGGCACGCTCAAGACGTGTTTCAGGATTTCGCCACTGTCCAGTACTGATGTAGACAGAATTAACTGACTGAACACCTTCATAACCTAATGTTTGATATAGTCGCTCTCTGGAGAAATTTTTTACAGAAAATAAAGTTTGAAATTGGGGATTAATTAAAACTAAATCTGCTTGTAAATTGCGATGAGGTTTCACCGCAGCATCAAAAAGCGCACTTTCAAATCCTAACTGGATAAACATCAGTATATCGGCAAAGGCAATACCTGCGACTGCAACAGCCAGACGGTTTTTTTCTTTCATTAACTGCCGCCATGCTAGCGGCGTTTTGCGAAATAGTTTAGAAAACATATTCAAAAAAACCTTAATAATCCAATGTTTCAGCTTGCTGCTTAAGCTGGCGCTCTCGCATGAAAAGAAATAAGGGAAGACCTAAAGACACACCAACCAAAAGGTTACAAGCAATATAAACCCAGAGATTTTGCATTTTTAGACGTGTCCCTTCCCAAAAGACAAATGTCCACAAGACTAGCGATGAAACAATAACATCCATGCCAAAAAAACCAGAAATTTTGTTCGCAAAAAGTTGTTCAAAAAACAGCCTTATATCAAGACCATGCTCTAAGATGAATGGAACAAATTGGGAGTAAGGTAGAACGAAGCCAAGTACACAAAACAAAAGGTATATGACTTTAATCATGATTTAATTCACCCTCTAAAAAATGCTGAAATACATGAGATAGCGAATAACAACTCTATATTTCAATTGCTGTCTGTACCTGTAAATTAGTGAAACCTGCAACTCGCTTGCTGTTTTCAGGACTGAGGCGAATTTTCACCTCAACTACTCGGCTATCAAGGTTTTCCCCTGGCTGGTTGCTGAAAACGTTTTGTCTATTTACCTGCAAGCCAATTTGGGCAACGGTTCCTCGCAGTTCACCGACAAACGCCTGACTGCTAATCACTGCCTGTTGTCCTAGTTTCACTTTACCGATGTCGGTTTGATAAACTTCTGCCACTGCCATCATCTGGTTTGTTTGCGCTAAGTCTGCAATGCCAGAAGTACTAATTTTTTCTCCGACTCGCGTATGAATTTTGATGATCTGTCCCGCCATTGGTGCTTTGATGTAAGCACCCGCCAATTCAGTTTGGGCATGTTTGAGTGTAGCGATCGCATTTTCAACTTCTGTCTTAGCTGCGGCTACATCTACAGGGCGAACTTCTGCAATACTGGTAAGCGTGGCTTTGGCTTCACTAACTTGCTTGCTACCAGTGGCATTAGTGCGGGCGAGTGCTGCTTTAGCTTCAGATAATTGTTTGCTAGCAGTAGTATTAATCCGGTTGAGAACTGCTTTGGCTTCGTCTACTTGTTGTTTAGCAGTTTCTACAGTCAAGCCTTTGCTGTCATACAAAGAATTAGAAACTGCACCTTGAGAATATAGCTGCTGATAACGTTGATATTCAGCTTCGGCATTTTTCAGTTCTGCCTCTAGCTTCTTAATTGTTGCCTCTTGCGCGATTCTGTCGCCTTCCCACTGTGCCTCTATGCGGAATATCGCTTCCTGCTGCGCTGTTTTGTCTCCTTGGGATTGAGCCTGAAGTCGTTCAACACTGGCTTGCTGGGCGTTAATTTCTCCTACTTTTGCTCCAGCTTGCACTTGAGCGAGTTTAGCTTGAGCAACTCTAACTTGTTGTTGGGCTTGTAATACAGCAGTTTGTAAACGATCGCGGGCATCTAAAATTGCTACCAACTGTCCGGCTTGAACGCGATCGCCTTCTTTGACTAAAATTTTGGCAATGCGATCGCCATCCAATGCCAAGGGCGCAAACAAGCTAATTACCTCAGCTTCGGGTTCGAGTCGTCCTAATGCAGCCACTTTTTGAATTTTGGGCATGGTTTCTACTGGCTCAGATTTCTCTGTTTGACCAACTAACCCAGACCGAGAAATTCCATAAACAACAATTCCACCTGTAATCAAAGTAGCTACAATTACTAATGCAATTAACCCTTTATTATTAGAAGATTTTTTTGACAAAACCATCTCTTTTACTCTCCTAAAAAATCTAACTCTCAAAATCTGTTTTATTTCTAACTCCTAACTCTTGCGGCAAATATGCCGTGAGCATTTTGCCTAACAATGTACATTGTTCAATAAAATCAATTGTTTCATCACCCCATAACTTCTCCAAAATTAAACCGTTGACAAAGCTCAAGACAAAGGAAGCCAATACCGGATCTTGAATACCTAAAAAATCGCAGGCTGCCTGCTGATAACGCTGGTTAGTCCGCTTAAAAACACTATTACTCAACATTTCTTTAGAGTCTTGATGTTGACAAAAATCAATCCAAATATAAGTCCATTTAATGAAGTAATCTTCGTTTTTCACTAGATACCTGCCTAGTGCTTCCATTGCCGCTTGTAAGGTTTGCGCTCCTTCTAATTCAGCCAATGCTGCACTTAAATCTTGCTCACATATTTCTTGGGCCAATTGCTCAAATAAAGCTTGTTTGCTAGGAAAATAGTGGTACAACGTACCAGTAGAAACCCTTAATCCTTCAGCGATTTGGCGCATAGTAATGGAACCATAGCCTTTTTGGGCAAATAAATCAAAGCACTTGTCAAGCAGTTCTTTACGGTATTGCTCATGGTCAACAATCTTAGGCATGACTCATTTTTTTATATCGAACGCTCGTTATATTTTATAATACTATACTTTTGCAGTTTAGCTACAGAGGTTCTCGCTTGAGTGAAATACAAAATATCGGAAGATTGAGGGAAATTACCACTCAGCTAAAGCGATCGCTATTCCTTGTTGCAAATCTGGTGTGAGTGCAGCATTATTGGCTAACTGCTGCAATTTTTGATGTGCAACTTCCCCATCCAAATTTTTGAGTGCTGCGATCGCGTGTAGTCTCACTGATACATTAGAATCAGCTAGCAGTGAAATCAATGGTTCAATTGCTTGTATTTCCCCTAGCTGTCCTAAAGATAAAGCGATCGCACTTTTGATGTTGACAATCTTTGTGGCTGGATGCTGCGATCGCAGTATTTGCAATAATATTTCTGCGGCTTGTGTAGTTTGCGGCTTTTGGACTCGCCCCAAAACGGTGACAATTTCTTGCCAAAGTGTCTCTGAAGTGATTTGATTAAATGCTGTTTGCAAATATTCCAAACTAGATGGTGTCCCCACCCAACTTAAAGCGCGGATGGTTTCTAATTGCAGCTTTGTTGGTGTTTGAGGTGAAATCAACAAATCAAATAAATGTTTTGCAGCGTCATTACAACCCATCCGACAAAGGGAAACTGCGGCTGCACAACAAACATCAAGGTTAAAGTCGTAAAGCTTGGGTTGCAGTCTTGTCACCAAATTTAATGCTTCGCGCAAATCGGGGCGAAAACCTAAACCAAGCACTGCTGCACGCCTAACTGTAGCAGCAATATCATTTAAAGCGTTTAACAAGATTAGTGGTATACGTTCGTCGTGAAAACTGCTGAGGGCTTCAATTGCAGCAGTGCGGATTGTGGCTTGTGAATCTTGTACTACACTCAACAGTGGTGCAATGGTTTCTGTTTGGGGAATACAGGAAAGCGATCGCACTGCTAAAAGTCGTGTATCTTCTTCTAATAGAAGTTCAGTTAGTGAAGTAATAGCAACAGTACCCATTTGCCCTAGTGCTGTAGCTGCGATCGCTTTGAGTTCTTCATCCTCATCAGTTTTCAACAATTCAACTAAGGGTGCGATCGCTTCTGGGTGCTGAAATTCGCCCAAGGTTCGCGCTGCATACCAGCGTAATTCTTCCTCTGCATCTTCATCTTTTAAGATGTCAATGAGTGGTGGGATAGCAATATTTCCCAAGTGAGTCAAAACTTTGGTGATTTCCCAGCGTTGTTGAAAATCTCCCATCTCTAACATTGAAATTGCTAATGTCAGCAGATATTCTCGATTTTTAACTACCTCTGGATGTTGTGAGTCTGACCCTAAAATTAATTGTTGTAAATATTGAATCAGTGATGACCAATCAGCTGCATTATATGCTGTCTGGGCTTGCACCAAAAGCTGGTTGATATTACTCACGATACTCTGAATTGTATTGTTTAAGTGGGCTTGACTACAACTGAATTACCTTCAATTTTGGCGGCGTAAGTTTTAAGCGCTTCTGTCGCTGGGCCTTTTAGCACCTTACCATCAACCCCATATTCTGAACCATGACAGGGACAAGCGAATTTTTTTGCCTCAGCTTTCCATGCTACAGTGCAACCTGCGTGAGTACAGGTAGGGTTAACAGCTGTCATTGCGGCTTTAGATGTTCCGACTACCAACACAGGCCCAGCCGGTGAGTCTTTAGCCAGTAATTGACCAGTTTTATCTAATTCTGCCGAAGTGCCTACTGTTTGCCAATCCCCAGTTGCGGAATTTGTTTGAGAAGAACAAGCTGCGATCGCTACAGGTAGAGAACTCGCTATCAAACCCAAACCTACCCAATTAATAAAATCACGACGTTTCATAGTTGCTGAAATAATATCTAAGTTTTCGCTAACATCTGCCACCTCGATTTTGAATTAGTCTATGGCAATCCAAAATCCCTTCAGTCATCTCAAACCCTCTTCATCAAGCGGTTTGTGTAGCTCATTGGCTGACTGTGATGCAAAAAATGCATATTACGTATCCTTTTTCAGCAATTTTACTAAAAAATCGTAACAATTTATACGATTTTAACAGAAATCTCGCATTAAGTTATGAGTATCGAAATTGTTACATGAACATTATCTAAACCTGCTTGACAAATTTTACAGATGCAAATGGAGACAAGTTTTTCTTGACTAACCACGGATTTGAAGTTTCACGTTGAAATGCTTTTAAGTAACAATAATCAGCCGTAATCAAATATTAAGTCTTTATTCCCTAAACCTCGTAGATATACCACCTAATGGAACTACGGGTTGATTGATATTGGGCAATTAGCAGCAAAAATTCTCACGAGAGTCAGCCTCATGACAGACACAACAACTACGACTACCAGCCTCAATAAATTCGAGAAATTCAAGGCGCAAAAAGATGGACTCGCCATCAGGGATGAGATAGAGAAATTTGCGGACTTGGGCTGGGAAGCAATGGACGAAACAGATCGCGATCATCGGCTCAAGTGGGTAGGCGTGTTTTTCCGCCCTGTTACCCCAGGCAAGTTTATGATGCGGTTACGGATGCCTAATGGTATTCTCACCAGCAGTCAGATGAGTGTTTTAGCCCAAGTGGTGCAGCGTTATGGAGATGATGGGTGCGCCGATATTACCACCAGACAGAATATTCAATTACGGGGAATCAGAATTGAAGATTTACCAGATATCTTTAATAGATTTCACGCAGTTGGTTTAACCACTATCCAATCAGGGATGGATAACATCCGCAATATTACAGGCGATCCGGTGGCGGGATTGGATGCTGATGAGTTGTACGACACAAGAGAGTTGATACAGCAAATTCAAGATATGCTCACCAACAACGGTGAAGGAAACCCAGAGTTTAGCAACTTACCACGGAAATTTAACATTGCGATCGCAGGTGGAAGAGACAATTCAGTTCACGCTGAAATTAACGATTTAGCTTTTGTTCCAGCATTTAAGGAAGGGACTGGGGACTGGGGACTAGGGACTGGGGAAAAATCTTCCGAGTCCCCAATATTTGGTTTTAACATCCTCGTCGGTGGCTTTTTCTCAGCTAAACGTTGTGAGGCGGCGATTCCTCTAAATGCTTGGGTAGTTCCAGAAGATGTGGTAGCTGTATGTAGAGCAGTTTTGGAAGTCTTTCGTGACAACGGGCCGCGTGCTAATCGGCAAAAATCCCGCTTGATGTGGCTAATTGATGAATGGGGTTTAGAAAAATTTCGAGCAGAAGTAGAAAGCCGTTTGGGTAAATCATTATTACCCGCAGCCGCAAAAGACGAGATTGACTGGGAAAAACGCGACCACATCGGAGTATATAAACAAAAACAACCGGGGCTAAATTACGCAGGTTTAAATATTCCTGTCGGGCGACTGTATGCCGAAGATATGTTTGAAATTGCTCGTCTAGCAGAAGTTTTCGGCAGTGGTGAGATCCGCTTTACCGTTGAGCAGAACATCGTCATCCCCAACATTTCTGACTCGCGGTTAGCAACATTTTTAACAGAACCATTACTAGAAAGGTTTTCTATTGATCCAGGTTTCCTGGCGCGATCGCTAGTATCTTGCACAGGCGCACAATTTTGCAACTTCGCCCTCATCGAAACCAAAAACCGCGCCTTGGAAATGATTAAAGCCTTAGAAGAAGATTTAATCTTCATCAATCCAGTCCGAATTCACTGGACAGGTTGCCCTAACTCTTGCGGCCAGCCCCAAGTTGCAGACATCGGCTTGATGGGAACTAAAACTCGTAAAAATGGCAAAACCCTGGAAGGTGTTGACATATATATGGGCGGTAAAGTCGGCAAAGATGCCCATTTGGGAACTTGCGTTATCAAAGGCATACCCTGCGAAGACTTACAGCCATTATTGCAAGATTTACTAATCAAAAACTTTGGGGCAAAACTCAAACAAGAAGCTTTACTAGTTGGGAACTGCAAACTTTAAGACTTAAACTTCGACTTTTAAGACTTAACCTTCGACCTTAAAAACTTAACCTTCAAACTTAAAGACTTAAGCTTCGACCTTTAAGGCTTATCTTCTCCTACCTCTTCATCGTAGTTTATTCAATTAGAAAGATTGGAATGCTTAAAAACTTATTTTCATTTAGCGATCGCTACCGAATTTTACATCAAACTTGGTTTGCTTTCTTTCTTACCTTTGTCTGTTGGTTTAATTTTGCTCCCTTCGCTACAACCATTGGCAAAGAGCTAAGTTTAGCGCCTGAGCAAATCAAAACTTTGGGTATCTGTAACCTTGCTCTCACAATACCTGCACGGCTAATTATTGGGATGCTTCTGGATCGTTTTGGCCCCAGAATCACCTACTCAATCTTGCTGATGTTTGCGGCTGTTCCTTGTTTAGCAACGGCACTAGCGCAAGATTTTAATCAACTAGTTATCAGTCGTTTGCTGATGGGAATTGTCGGCTCTGGGTTTGTTGTCGGTATCCGCATGGTAGGGGAATGGTTCCAGCCGAAGGAGATGGGAATTGCTCAAGGCATTTATGGCGGTTGGGGTAATTTTGGGGCTTTTGGTGCAGAGTTTGCCTTACCGATACTTGCAGTTTCTACTAGCTTTTTCGCTGGTGGTGCTTCTAACTGGCGATTTGCGATCGCACTTACAGGGATCGTTACAGCTATCTACGGCGTAATTTATTACAACAACGTCCAAGATACACCCACTGGTAAAGTCTACAAGAAACCGAAGAAAAATGGTTCTTTAGAAGTGACTAGTGTTAAAAGCTTCTGGGCGATGATTGTCTCGAATTTTGGTTTGATTTTCGCTTTAGGTTTATTAGCTTGGCGCTTAGAACAAAAGAACATTCACTTCCTAACTTTGAGCCAAATGTATTTGGCTTGGTTACTATTAGCAGGATTGTTTGCTTACCAAAGTTATAAAGCTTGGCAAGTAAACCGAGAACTTCTCACTGGCAAGAAAACTTACCCTGCATCTGAACGCTTCCAATTTGGTCAAGTAGCTTTACTCGAATTTACTTACATAACTAACTTTGGCAGCGAATTAGCAGTTGTTTCTATGCTCCCAGCATTCTTTGAAAAAACTTTTGCTCTAGAGCATGTTGTCGCTGGGATGATTGCTGCTACCTATCCCTTTTTGAATTTGGTTTCTCGTCCTAGTGGTGGCTTAATTTCTGATAAATTTAGCTCCCGCAAATGGACAATGACAATTATTAGTGCTGGCATCGGTGTTAGTTATTTGATTGCACATTTTATTAATGGTAACTGGCCAATTCCGTTAGCGATCGCAGTTACAATGTTTGCCGCTTACTTTGCTCAAGCTGGCTGCGGTGCAACTTACAGTATCGTACCCTTAATTAAAAAGGAAGCCACTGGACAAATTGCCGGTAATGTGGGAGCTTACGGTAATTTTGGCGGCGTAGTTTACCTAACAATTTTTAGCCTAACCGACGCTCCCACACTATTTACCACAATGGGTATAGCTGCACTAATCTGTGCTTTTATGTGTGCTTTCTTCCTCAAAGAACCAAAAGGTTCCTTTGCCGCAGCTTATGAAGGTGAATTACCAGAAACTGCCACTCAAAACCCTACCTTTATAGCGGAAAAATAGACTTCTGCATTGGACATTGTAAGAGAGATTTTCATTTTTTCTTGTGAGTGCAACTCATGAAATTTCTTGACTACCCGCTTCAAGGTGACTCGTAAAATAAGATTGTTTTTTCTCAGCGCTCTCTGCGCCTCTGTGGTTAAATAAATTACTTTTGAACCGCAGAGACGCAGAGGACACAGAGTAAAGTGCTTAAAGAATAATTTCTACACTATTCTTTACTCCCTAACATTTCTCAAACAGTCGCTAAATCTGAGGTTGCACAATCAAAATAACAAAATGGTACAACTGCCATGAGTGAATTTACCAAAACTCTTTGTCCTTACTGTGGTGTTGGTTGTGGACTAGAAGTTTCACCCCCAGCCCAACTTGGCAAAGCAACTAATCGAGATAGTGAAGGAAATCCGACTTGGCGGGTGCGCGGCGATAAAGCCCATCCATCTAGCCAAGGAATGGTTTGTGTCAAAGGCGCAACGATCGCAGAATCTTTAGATAAAAATAGATTACATTACCCAATGGTGCGAGACTCTTTAGATCAAGAGTTTCGGCGCGTTAGTTGGGATGAAGCTTTTAATCTCATCACGCAGCGCATTCAAACAGTCCGCTTCACCCAGGGGACAGAAGCCTTATGTATGTACGGTTCTGGTCAGTTTCAAACCGAGGACTACTACATAGCCCAGAAGCTCATGAAAGGCTGTCTGGGTACTAATAATTTTGATGCCAACTCACGTTTATGTATGTCTAGTGCTGTGGCTGGCTACATTCAAAGCTTTGGCGCAGATGGCCCGCCCTGTTGTTACGAAGACTTAGAGTTAACTGACTGTGCATTTTTAATTGGCACTAATACAGCCGAATGTCATCCCATCGTTTTTAACCGACTGGAGAAATATCACAAAAAGAACCGCAAGGTCAAAATGATTGTGGTAGATCCCCGACGCACACCAACCGCCGAAGCCGCCGACTTGCATTTAGCCATTCGTCCCGGTACAGATATCGATTTGTTAAACGGCATCGCCCACTTATTGATGCGCTGGAATTACATTGATACCATGTTCATGGACGACTGCACCAGCAACTTTCCCGCTTATGCTGAGGTGATTCGCCACTATCCACCGGAAGTCGTGGCTCGTCAATGTGGAATCAGTATTGAAGATTTAGAAACAGCAGCACGCTACTGGGGTGAATCTCGGCGGGTACTGTCTTTGTGGTCAATGGGTGTGAATCAATCGTCAGAGGGGACAGCTAAGGTAAGAACTATCATCAACCTGCATCTGATGACTGGACAAATCGGCAAACCTGGGGCTGGCCCTTTTTCCCTCACTGGACAACCAAACGCAATGGGAGGAAGGGAAGCCGGTGGTTTGGCGCATTTATTACCGGGTTATCGGGTAGTGAAAAATCCCCAGCATCGGGCAGAAGTTGAGCAGTTTTGGGGACTTAAACCAGGACAGATTTCACCCAATCCCGGTTTGACTGCTTGGGATATGATTACTGGCTTGGAAAATGATGCTGTCGGGTTATTGTGGATTGCAGCTACTAATCCGGCTGTAAGTATGCCAGATTTGGAGCGAACTAAGAAGGCGTTGTTGCGATCGCCTTTTACCATTTACCAAGACGCTTATTATCCCACAGAAACCTCTGCCTATGCTCACGTTTTGCTACCAGCAGCCCAGTGGGGTGAAAAAACTGGTGTGATGACAAACTCCGAACGGGTGGTAACTTTGTGTCAAGCATTCCGCCAACCACCAAGAGAAGCTAAAGCAGATTGGGAAATTTTCGCTGAAGTTGGACGCAGATTAGGTTTTGAAAAAGAGTTCGCCTTTGCTAACTCGGCTGAAGTTTATGCTGAATTCGTCCAATTAACTCAAAATCGCCCCTGCGATATGACAGGTATCAGTCATGAACAATTGACACAAGGCCCGACTCAATGGCCTTACCCAGCCAAGAAAGGAGAGTCAGTATTTATTGATAGTGAAACAGGACTCTTAAGTTTTCAGCCAGAAGAAGAAGAAACTTTCTCTGACAAAGAAGCTGGGAAGAAGCGTAAGTACCATACACTCAGAACAGGAAAACGGCTCTACACTGATTTACGCTTTCATACCCCTGATGGACGCGCTCAATTTGGGGCATATTACTCAAAGGGATTGGCAGAACCACCAGACCCAGATTATCCTTTTGTGCTAACTAATGGGAGACTTTACGGACATTGGCACACCCAGACACGCACCGGTCGCATTGAAAAAATTTGCAAAATGCACCCCGAACCGTTTATCGAAATTCATCCCCGTGATGCGGCGAAGTTAGGTATTGTAGATAACCAATCTGTACAAGTGCGATCGCGTCGTGGTAAAGCTCAGTTTCCTGCGAAAGTGACAAAAGCGATCGCACCAGGTACAGTTTTTGTCCCTATGCACTGGGGTTCACTGTGGGCTGATAATGCCGAAGCTAACGCCCTCACCCATCCAGAATCTTGCCCAGATTCGCTGCAACCAGAATTAAAAGCCTGTGCTGTGCAGCTGATACCAATTTTTGTAGAAGTTACAGTCAAAGATTATCAATTCCAGTCATCACAATGGTAAGCTGCAAAGTGTATTTATAAAGAGGGAATTAACAATCAATCACTAATAGGTAATTTAGTCAATAATAAATAACTAATAGTGATTATAAATTTTTATGGCTCTCTACTCTTGACTCATAGCAACTACTATATATAAAGAGGCTAGATTTCTAGTAAGCAGAGGTTTTACTAGCACCGAGTTAAGCTATGGGAAAGAATAAAAATCAGATAGTAAACTTAAAAATCATCTTTTTTTTAATCCTCTAGATTTATCTATAGGATTTTATTTTATTTAAAAATTGGGTGCAGCAAATGAAAAAGTTAATGAGGCAAATTCTCGGAGCTACCACAGATGAGAACTTCATGCACATCATTGAAAACATTGAGGTGCTAGTTTCTAAAGTTCTATCTATTTTTATGGTAGTTGTAATTTTGGTTGCGATCGGAGACTTAGCAGTTTTTATTCTTAAAGAGTTATTTACAGCTCCCTATGCAAAGTTTAACACAACCTTGTATAAAATATTTGGGTTATTTTTGAATATTTTAATCGCTTTAGAAATCTTAGAAAATATCACAGCTTATTTGCGAAAGCACGTCTTTCAAGTTGAATTAGTTATTGTCACATCTTTAATTGCTGTTGCCAGAAAAATTATCATTCTTGATTTAGAAAAAGTTTCAGGTATTGATATAATTGGTTTAGGAATTGCTATTCTCGCCCTCTCAATTAGTTACTTGATAATTCGGCTCAGTAATGACAGAAATACTCGTTAACAATAGAGCTTGATTAAGATATTTTCGGCTATAATATCTAGGGAGATATAGTTTGGTCTGAATCCACCTAAAAATATAGAGTATACGAGATAATTAAGAACAACCAAAACTCCATTTTGGATAAATTATTAGTCTGCGATCGCTATTTATGTATTGTTTTTAATTACTAATTGGTGTAAATGAAATCTAAAAAATTATCCATACTTTAAAATCGTTAATTTTAAATAATCGAATTTTGAATACTTGACTATGACAGATTTTTTTCAATTTGAAGCAGACTTTGTTGATTCCCTGCGTTGTATCCCCATGCAGGTGCGCTGCAATTTAGATACTTGTGGCATTAAGCTAAAATTGTCTGATTGGAATCAAATGACTACAGCCGAACGTCAAGCTTTAGTCGATTTACCTTGCACAACAGAAACGGAAATTCAGTCTTACCGCGAACATATCGAACAATTAATTCTAGAACGCACGGGTATACCAGCTACAAAATTACCCATTGAGCCACATCCTGCATGGCTAGACTCTAGTACCGTACCACCTAGCCTCCAGGAAAAAGCTCAAGAAATAGGTGTAAACCTGACACCGCAACATTGGGCAGCTTTAACGCCTTTACAGCGTTTTGCCTTAATTAAACTCAGTCGCCCAGGGCATGAAAGCAAAAATTTTAAGAGAGCGATCGCAGAATTTAATCTGCTTTAATTTACAGAATAAAAGTGTTCAGTGCATTACACTTTGTTAACTTGCCATCATGAAATGATACATTATCGCCGAGTTAGTGCTGTAATGTGTCAAAAATTTGTGCGTCTGCTCACGCCTAATAGACTCAACTCTAAATTAATATTTATTTTATAAACAACTGCTAAATATTGATTCTAGACTATTGACTATTAACTAATAGGTGGGGGTAGAAAATATGGCTGCAAAGAAACTTTTGATGCTGGTTGGGGACTATGTAGAAGACTATGAAGTGATGGTTCCTTTTCAGGCGTTACAAATGGTGGGGCATACCGTCCATGCAGTTTGCCCAGACAAAAAAGCTGGTGACAAGGTGCGGACAGCAGTTCATGACTTTGAAGGAGATCAAACTTATAGTGAAAAACCCGGTCACAATTTCACTTTAAATGCTACTTTCGCGGAAGTAGACGCTGCAACTTATGATGGCTTAATCATTCCCGGAGGAAGGGCACCAGAATATATCCGCCTGAATCAGCAGGTACTAGAAATCACCCGTCACTTTGCCCAAACGAAAAAACCAATTGCTGCCATCTGCCACGGCTTACAGTTATTAGCAGCTGCTGATGTACTGCAAGGGAAGAGATGCACTGGGTACCCTGCTTGTAGTCCAGATGTCAAGAGTGCTGGAGGGATTTATGTTGATATCGCTGTTGATGAGGCAATAGTTGATGGTAATTTGGTAACGGCACCAGCTTGGCCTGCTCACCCCCGTTGGCTGGCAGAATTCCTGATAGTACTTGGAACTAAGATTGAACACCCACAACTGGCTACAGTTATTTGAGCCAATACACCGAAAATCTTTTGGGGCGATATTCAGGGCAGTTTCTTTACCTACTCCCTACTTCAAATAGACTGTGGCAAAAACAGCTGACCTTTAAAGTGAGACTCCTACGGACGCTCGATTACTCGCTACCGCCAGTTACTCATTGAGAAACTCTCTTCTTTACAAGACACTTTGCGTTCGCAGAGCGTTCCGTAAAGCCTCCGGTATAGATCCGCTTAGGGCGCAGCCTCTCGTAGAGAAAGATAAAGCGCTAGCCCTGTCCCTTTGGAAGAAGACCATACTAGCTCGCAACAGACCACGAGAAATTATATATTTTCTAAATGAAACTAAATGCAGTAAAAACTACTGTTTTTTGATAAATTGCTTTGGATGAAATTTACCGCTAGGATGTCAAAAGCAGACAAATCATATAGTCTGATTCATCCGCATGACAAGCCCATTTAGGACAAACTCTCAGTACATGGAATACTTATTAACATTAGGTGAAACAATTTGAAATTTCCCATCTAGAATTTTAAATTTCTTAGCAGTAAGTGAAGCTATAGTGGATTTAGCAATGCTGCTGTTAATGTGGCTAAGGTCAGTCCTGCTGCCAAATTATATGAAGAAGAATTAGTTTAGAAACGCACACTAACTCGATGACAGGCAAAAACGCAAGACATAATGCATTTCTGCGGCTAGTGTCTGGTAATGGGGCAGCTTCTGGATCAGAATCTCGCTACTCGCTGCCCCCCAGCAAAGAGATGGTAATTGGACGCGACCCCAGCTGCCAAGTTGTCTTGGATGCCATGATGTACCGGATGGTATCTCGTCGTCATGCGGTGGTTCGTCCCCTCTCTTTATCGCCAGATAGCAAATTCAGCTGGGTGCTTTGTGATTTAAATAGTGCTAATGGTACTTATTTGAATGGACAACGCTTGTATGAATGTCAGGAATTGCACCCAGGCGATCGCATTTCTCTAGGTGCTGATGGCCCGCAATACGTTTTTGAGTACGAATTTACTTACCAAGCTCCGGCCACAACCGTTAACCAAGTTACACCATTACCTTCGGCAACAAATTACCACGGCCACACCCAATTAAAGCAGCCAGATTCTGTTAGCTTCACTCAGCTTTTCCCCATTATTTCCACTGGTAAAGATTTAACTCGCAAAGCTTACCTCGTACCGGGAATACTGACCGTAATCTTTGTAGTGTTAATGTTTGCTACAGTCGGGCAGCCCCAAGCTAATCAAATTATCGTTGCAACTTATATCGCCTTCGCTGCCTACTATTTTGTTTACCAACTTTGCGGTAAACAAAAGCCTTGGTGGGTGCTAATGGCTGCGGCATTGAGTACAACGTTGATTTTACTCAGTCCACTATTGGATGTATTTATTTTCGTGTTTCGCGGTATTCTTCCGGGAAACTTGCCCTCACCCCAAGAATCGACCACCTTCACAGAGTTACTGGTACGGATGTTTTTTGGTGCTGGGTTGATGGAGGAATTACTCAAGGCATTACCTGTGTTAGGGGCGTTTGCCATCGGTAGAATGTTATCTTCACCTTGGCGGGAAAAGATCGGCGTTTGGGAACCCCTAGATGGTATTCTCCTGGGAACGGCTTCTGCTGTAGGCTTCACTCTATTGGAAACTCTTGGACAATATGTGCCCGATATTGCACAACAGGTAGGCATAGGCGCTGCTGGTCAACTAGCGGGTTTACAACTGCTAATTCCGAGAATTTTAGGCTCTGTAGCAGGACACATGGCTTATAGTGGCTACCTGGGCTATTTTATCGGATTGGCTGTTCTCAAGCCCAGTAGAAGTTGGCAAATTCTTTCTATTGGTTATCTTAGTGCTGCTGCGCTCCACGCTCTGTGGAATGCGACAGGATCTATCAATGCCTTGCTGTTGGTAGTTGTTGGGGTGTTATCTTACGCCTTTTTGATGGCGGCAATTCTCAAGGCACGGGCGCTATCACCTACGCGATCGCAAAATTTCGCTACCCGATTTCTAGGCCCAAAATAAGAGATGAAGAAGCTGGAATCAGGGAGCAGAGGAGCAAGGGAATAATTTGAATATTTATATCTTTGGATAGATGGCCTAGTTAGAAAATAAGCGTACTGTAAATTTACTCTGGGGTAATTATGCCTGAAAAATAAAAATCATTTAACTTCTTGCAAAAGTCTTGATTTTTGACTCTTTTTTTGCGCCTCTGCATAATGTAAATCAACATCTTTGCAAGAGATGACGCTGAACGTATAGCGATTACAAAGCGTGGGCTATGCGAACACAGCGCATGATGAAAAGATTTTGGCTTTCTCTACTTTTTCTATTGCCCGTTACCGATCAACTGTCACTGATTCCCGATTTTATAGTTCAGACTGAGACTGGTTGAGTTGAGTAAAAGCATAAGAAGCGATCGCTAAAGTGACCTTTGCTTTCTCTACTTCTGATAAAGCTGTCCACTCGCTATTGTTAAGATTACTTATGGCAGATGCCGAGTTTTTTGATTCGCTACTTCGCATAGCGTAAGCAAAAGGACGAGCTAAAACTAAAAGATCCTCAGTTCCCCAAGTTGGTAACACTGTCTGAACGCACTCAACTAGTTGTTCACCTATTGATTGCTGGGCAGCAAAAATCTCAGCAGCTTTCTGGGCGATGGTATTGAGCAATGTTTGGGGGACACAGGCAGCAAAAGTATTACGTAGTGTTTCTTGAAGATTCAGCACTAGTGATTGTTGGGGATTGTCATTATAGCTTGACGTAAGGGAGATATTAGACCAAAGTGTATCCAGATTGCTATAAAAATCTTGCGATCGCGTTGTCAGTTCTTCCTCAAGTAAATCTTGCATTCCGAACTGTTGTTCTAATTCCTGAAAATAAGCTTCTGATTCTTCATCAGCTGGATTCCAGGGATAGGTAGCATCGTCTGGTTCTAGTAGTGCTTCTAATAAATCTAAATCTACTTGAGATGGCAAAGAAGAGAAGGTGTCTGAGCCGTTGATTTGTTTAGCCATTTTTTATTTTCTCCCGATTATTTGGTGGTATTGACAACTACAATTCCTTACAAGAGATTTCCGCAAAAACAGTTGATTTTTTCTCTGGAAAAAATAGATTTTAAAAGCTGATGTTAAACATGAAAATCCATTTCTGCAATAGCTATACTAGGAGTCTTCAATAATAAACTCCCAGGTTTCACCTCTAGCACTTCCAAACTTTAACTGCATTCCCGATTTCAGGGGTACTTCCTCTCGGAGGATTTGTTGCCATCCATTAGGGCCTAAAAACCAGGTTGTACCGTATGTGGAAAAATCTTGCAAATAATAAGTTCGCACCAATGTAGCATCAGTAAGAGTATTACGGCAGAAGATTTCGGCGTGGCGTTTGGATACAGATGGTTCGGCGATGACAATATCATTATCTTTCGTGCGACCAATACGGGTAACTCCATAACGCAACAACCAGGTTTTACCTTTTGGAGTAAGCGATCGCAACGAAGCAGTTGGAAGCGGTGAACCTATATCAGGAATGGCTGTGTCTGGCAGTTCGGTAATGCCTTCATCTAGATTCTTAATGAGTTCGCCATTAAAATCTGGATGCAGGTAGAGAACAGGCAAAGTCCAAGCTGGTTGATTAAATTTATACAGTGTTAATAACTCTTGTCTAGCCAGTGATACGGCTTCATCTATGGGTTTGTGCGATCGCAAAGCTTCGGTAAACGCTTGAATAAAACTGTGACTTTCGTGATCGGCGATTTCATCGCGCATCCCCAAAACGGCAGGTACGCCATGACGGATCAGTACTTCGGCTAAACTACTGGCAGGTATGGCTTGATGATTAATAGCAGCTGGTTGTGCGCCCCAACAGGCGTTGAAAAGTGCTAGTTTCACACCTGTACGGGTCAAAACTTGCGCCAATTCTATCCCATTCAGGGGCATATCTGGTCGCAAAAACAGTAATCCTCCATCTGCTCCTGGCAAACCATGTCCAGCGTAAAAGAAAACGTTATATGCTTTGGTTTCTAATTCTTGAATCAACTCTTGTGGAGTTGGTTGTATAAGTTTATTCACTATACAAGGTGCGTATCTTTGAGAATTACCACCCACAGGTGTATCTACAAGACTTTGCTGTAAAATAGCTGCTTCTTGTTCTAGTTGCAGCTTTTCATCATGACCTAAAACCAGCAAAATACTTAAAGCCTGGTCAGTTCGCAAATACGGTAATGGGTCAACTTCACTACTGGTACGACTAAATAGCAAATCTTGGGAGAGAGACATTGCCGATTGACCAGGCTCACGCTGCATAATTTCCCAAGGGAGAGCAATGAGATCCGGGTCACGAATTTCTAGCCGAAAGCGCAAACGTGTATGCTGACCCATAGCAATCCCGCGACTGCGTTCTAGACTACCGAGAATTTGTCCGTCAAATACCCAGCGCCATAAATTCATTCCCAAGTATTGCATCAGACGACTGGTGTAAGGCCCAGTGGTTTGACCAGAAGGGAGCGAAATCCAATCGATGGAGAATTGGTTCGACTTTTGAGATGTTGAGTTTGGGGAAATATCTAGCCGACTATGGCCAGCAAACATCTGCTGCCATTCTTGCCAGACTTGATTGAGTTCAACAGGCCATACACAGTCACGTAAAACGTAGCCACTGGGATAGGGAGCCTTGACCACCCAAATGGCGAAGTTGTCAGTGCCAGTGTTTAAGAGACGGGCGATCGCCAAATTCAGGGATGGCATGGATTCATAAAACTCAAAGCTAAAAACAATGGAAGGAGGCAGGAGGTAGGATAGCGCCGGCGGCAAGCGAGTCCACGAACATCAGGTAGTTTTTCTCCAGGAAGAACTGCCCTCTGCGGCTCGACTGAGCGATCGCCGAATGTCCTCCTGCCTTTCTTGATAATTTAAAATAACAATTCTTCAAGGTGAAAATTTTCTATTTTTTGACCTTGTAAGCTTTTTACTTTGATTGTTACTTGTTATTATTCCAGGTTTTTACCAGTTTATCGAGTATTTGATTAAGTTGGACTGGTGCCAGCTGATGGAGTAGCTGGCGGTTGCGTAACTGTTGGACAGGGATTTGGTACATCTGATTGTAAAACAGATACACCAAAGCTTTTTAGTTGGGATAAGTCCAGCAATACTGCTTCCGGTAAAGGTTTCAAATTGGGCGGAATTGAGGAATTTACTGCTGGTTTATTAGTATTAGCTGGAGTTGGCGTGTTTTTGCTTGGACAGACTCGCATAGAAACCGAAAGATTTCCAGAAGCAGGTTTGGAATTTGGATTTGTGTTGATAACTTGTAAAAAAGCTCCAGGGGGAAGCGATGGTTTATTTTTCAAGGGGATTTCCTTGTTGGTTTGAATTACCCAGCCAGGAGAAAGGTTATCAAGCGATCGCGCTACGGGTGTTGCTTGGGTGTTAGGCTTTTGAGTTGGTGTGGGATTGGGAAGAAATGGAAATAAGCCTGATGGCGATCGCAATTCCTTCACGAACAGTCCTAAAGAGCCTGCTATCACCACAAATATTAAAGGAACAATCCACTGTAGCGGTAATTGGCGATTTTTAGCAGGCTCAGTGTCGGGAATCACCTGAGTTTTGTGGTTTGGGCTACCTAAAAGGCTTGTATCTGTTGCCCTGGATGCAAAATCAACAGTTTTGGCAGAATAACTCTCTGGAATGAAGGCTTTGATGGTAATTTCTGGTTCCCAATATTGGACTTGATAATGCACTAAAGCGATGGTGACATTATCGTGTCCGTTTTTAGTATTAGCAATTTCGATTAATCTATCGGCAACATTGGCGATGTTTGCTTCCCCAACTAGAATCGGCAAAATTTCTGTTTCCCAGTATTCCTCCACCCGATCAAAATCACTCAAACCATCGGATGTGAGCAGAAAAATCGCATCTTCGTCGAGCATAAACCGTGCCGAGGTGGGATGCAATGAAGTGCTGGGCCCCATACCCAAAGCCTGGACGAGAGAGCCGGCAGAACTTTGTTGTACAGCGTCGCGGTAAATGGCATAGCCTAGACGCACTTCACGGGAAGCGACATCATCATCAAGGGTAACTTGATAACAGCCTTGGCGGGTAATCCAGTAAGCACGACTATCACCTACATGGGTAATGTACATTTCGTGTGCAACAGGCAATGCCATGACTAAAGTCGTGCCCATACGCTGCCGCCCTTGGCGATTTTCACTGTCATTGCGCTGACTAATTTTGTCATTGGCAATTGCCACTGCTTTTTCTAGGTCATTCAGCAGTAGTGAGGGGTCTATGTGGTCGTAGGGAACTTTTGTTAATTGCTGTACCTGCTGCTGGATCGTTTCAATGGCTAAATTTGAGGCGACATTGCCACCTTCGTGACCACCGATGCCATCACAGACGATTGCTAAAGCTGTTGGCTGGGGTGGTTTGCTGATCAGAGTTCCACTGGGAGGGCTACAAGCATCTTCGTTGCGTTGGCGACTTGGGCCAGTGTCGGTTTTGGTGATAATTTTGATCGTGGGCGTTTGCGATCGCCCTAATTGTGCAAGTCCCTGATCTAAAACTGTAATCAATTGGTCAGTTGAGTTAATCTCTCCCTGAATTAAAGAAAGGCTAACCTGCTCAACAAATTCAGTTATGGCTGGTTTGGCTTCATGTACCAACTGCTGCCAAAATTCACCTAACTGCGGCAATTCTGGCGATATTTCGCTGTCGAAACGCAAATCCAACAACCGGACTAACGATCCTTCTACCCGTAATACAGATGAGTCAAGCAAGCTAGAAGCGACACCTTCACTTGCCAGAGGTTGCCACAGATGAGCTATTTGCCATAACCAATTGAGTTGGCGCATCGATGTTGCATCACGCCAAGCGGTGGTTAACTCGCTGCCCAAATCCACTTGGATTGTGTCATCTACTAATAGTGGCGGTTTAAATAGTGGCGGTTTTTCTAAGAGTAATATTTCTCTTTCATGGGAAGATCCGTCAGCTATAAAAATCACTCCATATACCTGTGGTACGTGTAAGCGATAGGGAATGAGTCTCAGGTAAGCTCTTAGAGGCTGTAAATTCTCTAACTCAGGTGTTAGCGCTAAGAAACCAGGTTTCGTGTCTAAAAGAATAAATTTATCAACGACTAAATAGCGATCGGCTAATATTTCTCCAGGGCTACCCACACTTGGGCCATCTACCACAGCCCAGAGATAATTTTTGGGTAAGGGCGTGGAACATCGCTGGCAAAACTTGTGAGTCAGGGGGTTGGCAGCCTGACAATTTTCATTTGGACAGTAGAGCGTTGCCGCGTCATTTTCCATAGTTTTCGCACCGATCAGCGATTGGCAATTTCTTTAACAGCATTATTAGGGACAATCTAGACCGCTCATCTTTCTTAAAATTGACATACCCAGACTTTAGATGATGATTTTAGCTGGCGATATCAGCAGGTGCTAATACTTAACTTATCTAAAAAACACGCTCCTAAGTCAACCCTCCAGCCTCATCATAGCTTCTATTGCTCTGTGACTCTCAATCGCCAAAGCAACTAGCTCCAACCCTGTTAACAAAGCATAACCCAAGCATAACTGCGCCCCAAGCTTTTGCTGAATTATCGCATCATCAAGAGGCAGTGAATGTTGGCATTTATTTAGTTTATAAGTAGGATAGCAACAATTAACTTTAATTAAGAATTAAGAATAGCAAATATAATTTTGGCAAAAGTAGCGGATGAATTCCCCCTTCCTACGTCGGGAAAGGGGATTTTTAGTCGGCTTTTGCTGATAAGTTGCCTGAATTGTCAGAAGGGTTCAGCCAGACTCCTAGCAACTTTTTAGCTTACTTGTTTGTCGTCAATTGCAACTTGGGGGACTCCCATGCTGTAGTTGGTAACGCGCGCAGACAGATTGTAGCTGATTTCGCCGCCTTGCAGGAGCGATCGCAGATAATGCTCTAAGTCTGACCCCACACGGCGCAAATTATAGTCCGTGAGGTCTGCGCCACTGGATGCTTCTACTAGTTCATCAAATTTTCGATAAACTTTTTGCAGCGCGTCTTCATTCCAGTTAAATTCGTTATCTGGGTCAATATCTAACGTTAAGACCTGTTGACTTGGAACTAGGTCGCCATCCCGGTCAATTTCGCCTGCAAAAATGCGGACATGACGGGTTGTGGACTTGAGCAGCATCGGGTTATCCATAAAAGGGTGTAAGATTTGGGTGGATTACACTGAAATTATTGTAAACGCTATATTCAAGCTTGAATGCTCTCAATTTACAAGCTTTGAACGCAGTTTCAAAAGGGTATATTGAATGGGCATAAGTAAAAATATCACCTGTACTGATTAACTTACTACTTCTGTTATGAGTTCAAGACACATTTAGCAGCTAGTACTGTCAGTAGCCCAATTATTTTTCTGTAAAAATTACTTTTTCATTTAGGGTATACAAACAAGCCATAGTGGTGTGTGAATCTTAACTACTTCTAGGATTTTCTTACTCATAAAGCCTAAAAGCCAGTAAGGTGAAGCACTCATAAGGAATAATTTGATCTGTGTACATTTTTCTATGGAGAACAAAAGTTTTTACCTTAATAATTCTGCTGATGAATTTCTTCGGAATTTTCTATTGCAAAAAACGTACATCAAGTAATTTCACTGAATAGTGCTACATCGACCTCTGGCTGTAATAAGTTCAAAAAAATAGGCGATTTTACTTACGTATAAACACCAAAATTAAAGTAACAAGTCCAACTGTTATTGACGTTCACATAAAGTTGATGTAAAAAGCTTTAAAAAGGTTGAACAACTTCTTACAGAAACTTTATTGTGTAGAATCTTAAAAACTGAATAATAGTTATGGCTTACCATAAGCTACATCTGGCACAGGAACATCAGAATCTAGACAGTGAAAATTTAGCTTGTAAATAAAACACAGGAGAGTGAAATGGATTACAAAAGTGATTGATGAAGAAAAATTCTTAATTCAAGCACTTTGGATTCAAAAGAGATATAAAGAATTTTTGCTGGACATCTACCTCCTTACCCTCATGACAACCAAGTAAAGGAATCTCAATAGTTATGAACTCCAAAGCATTACCACGCCAGATAAATAATCTCGAAGTAGGTGTTTATGAGTGCGAAATCCATCTCAAATTCCGGTTGATTGAGGAAAAGAGTCTATTGAGCGATCGCGAGCAACTCTTACAAGTGCTACTTGATGCTTTAACCGAAGGTTCTGATGACTTTCTAGAGACGCTACAAGCGTCCGTTAAAGCGCAGGAAGTGTCTGAGTTTAAAGCTTCACCTCAAATGCGCCGTCAGCTTATGCGCTTGCGTAATGCTGCTGAAAATCCACCTACTTAAATGTGTAATTTAAGTAGTGAGAAGCATGAATTGGGCATCAAATCAAATGTTGATCCCATAGCCCCGTTGCAATAAAAACTAAGCAGCAAGTAGAATTCATCAAATTTTGTGATTTTTACTTTGTGAAAGTCTTATTTAGCAGCGCAAAGTCCCAGGAACAGTTTCCTCTATTAAAAAACTTTGTAGCAAAGGGTACTGGTAGAATCTGAGAGCCAACTCAGCCGGGTGCATTTTACCGAGTTTTTATCAAAAATTGCAGGAAGAAAAACCTGTGTCTTTACAGATGGGGAATTGGACAACAGGCGCGAATCCAATGAAAACCTAAAAGACCAAAGTAAACATAAATAACCTTGCTTTTAGCTTTTTACTTTAGCTAAGTGCCTGATTTGCTGAAATACTTATGTTTGATCTATTACCAGTATTAGGTTATGGTTTGGCAGCCAGTTACCTATTACCAATTACCTAAGAGTAAGGGAGCAGGGGAAGATGAGGGAAATAAGGAAGAAGCAGGGGAGCAGGGAGCGCAGGAGGAAGAAGTATTGATTTTCTCCCTTGCGCCCTGCCCCCTGCACCTCTGCCTCTTTTGCCCACAATACCTATTTAGCCAGACCGTGTTCTAGAGCAAAGCGAACTAACTCTGTACGGCTGTTAGTGCCAGTTTTACTAAACAAACGGCTGACGTACTTTTCTACATTGCGGACGCTGGTTTCCAAACGACGGGCGATTTCTTTATTCATCAACCCTTCAGCGACCAAGTTTAAAACACTTTGTTCTCTGGGAGTCAAATCAATTTTAAAAGGGGCTGGTGATTGGGAAATGGCATTTCTTTGGGTTAATAATGCTTTAATTTGGGCAATTTGATTGGCTAGTTCAGCAAGATCGGGTGTTTCAGTGTCATCTCCTGTAGTTTTAGCCTTAGCATCGCGGCGGGCTAGTAAATTTTCGACTATAGCCACTAACTCATCAGGATCGAAGGGTTTGGGTAAATAGGCATCAACACCAGCATGATAGCCTTGGATGCGATCGCCAGTCATACCCTTAGCAGTTAAAAATACTACCGGCAGCGCTTGGAAGCGGGGATCTTCTCGAAGTTGCTTGAGGAACTGATAGCCATCCACCTGGGGCATCATGACATCGGATATCACTAAGTCAGGTGTATTCATCTGCATCCATTCCCAACCTTCAAGGGCGTTACTGGCGACTTGAACGCTGAAACCGCTCTCTTGCAAATAGTCTTTCACGGCTTCCCGTATCCCTGGTTCATCATCCACCAGTAACAATTGTGCTGACATTTAAGATTTCCTTGAGTTTTCCTTTTTCCAATTTAGCGAAAGTTGACAGTCATTGAACATTCTGAATTTATCTCTACAGCCCCTAAAACTTCTAAAGTTGACATCTTGGGCTCGTTCAACCCTTTAACCTTTGTAATCATCCTCCCTTCATAAGGACGGGCTGACTGCAAAGTTTAGGGACTTCCAAATAAAAAAATACAATTATTGATTGTGGAGTGGGCAACATGAGCGCCCAGTTAATGTGGCGCTCATGTTGCCCACCCCACAAGATTGGATCATTTGTGGAAAAAGTATTTGCCAAAAAGCCAGGGTTTTTGCCGGATAAAGAAAACCGAGTTCTTAATTTTGGATAAAGTCGAGCGAAGAAAGTGGGAACGACTGCGTGAGACATATTTATATTTTTGATTGGCAACCCTACAAAATACTACATACAGTTTTCTGCAAAATAGCACGTACTATTATGCGATCGCACCATACAAATTAGGCAACTATATATGCATAAATGGTGAATGCATTACCTAGTCATTTCCCTTAATCTGAGTATTAAAGAAACGGTTCATAAATCGAAAAACACAAAAAGCATAAATTTATTAACCGTTGCTGATAAAAATTTTGTAATCTTTATTAACTCAGATGAAGAGGTTTATCATGTTTTCTAAACTAGTTCGCAATACAGTTTTAGTAACAACTTTAGCATTCCCAATAGTACCATTAGCCAGTCAAAATGCTCTTGCAAACGATATCCGTGATTTCTTGGTTTACAACAACAATGAGTTAGAAATTACTCAACTATATGTATCCTCAGCAAAATCTAGATATTGGGGTAATAATATTCTCAATTCAGATATTGTTAACGGTTCATTTGACATGATTACATTTGGTAATAGCAGTAATCAATGTACCTATGATGTTAAAGCAATTTATAGCGATGGCACTTATGATCTCATGCGTCAAGCTAATCTTTGCAGCACCTATGGAATAACTTTTTACGGTCATGGAGGCGACTATCAAGAATATTAGGAATTTCCCAATGGGATTTTGATGATTGCACTTTTATGCAATCATCAAGAAATCTATTATGGTATTTTAATTAAATAATAATATTCTCTTCCACGCTGAGGTCTGGGAACACAATTACAGAGGCTCTACTAATATCATGTCTGTTGATTACTAATTAAACAGAAGTCTGATATAGCACTAGACACTATCTTTTACACACTATATAAACAATGGGTTCCTACCTTCGATTTCAAAAGCTTTTTTTAATATTATTTTCCTGCATCAACATCACTCCAATCCCAGTATTTGCCCAATCGACACCGCCATCTGGAATCACAATTCCTCCCGATATTCCAGGGAAAGTAGAAGAAACCATTCCTCAACCATCACCGTCACCAAGTATTCCTCCCACACCACCTGCACAAACTGTTCCTATACTCCCATCACGCCAGCAGGAAAATCAACTCAATACCAATTTTCCTAGCGGCGAAAGTTTCTTTGTCAAAGAAATTCAAATTACAGGCTATTCTGTTTTAAAAGATGAAATTATCGCGTTAAAACAACCCTTAGAAAATACAAACGTTACATTTGAGCAATTATTGCAACTGCGATCGCAAATCACCAAACTCTATGTTGATAATGGTTATATCAGCAGTGGTGCATTTATTCCCAACAATCAAGATATCGCTAGCGGTGTTGTGCAAATCCAAGTTGTGGAAGGCGAACTTGAAGGAATTTCCATTTTAGGGTTACAAAGATTGCAAACTGCATACGTGCGTTCCCGGATTGCACGGCTGGCAGGTAAGCCTTTAAACCAAAAACGTCTCGAAGAAGCGCTGCAATTATTACAACTTGACCCCGTAATTGAACGAGTCAATGCCGAGTTAACCGCAGGTAGCACTCCAGGTAGCAATATTTTACAGGTGACAATTACCGAATCCCCACCATTCCATGCTGGGGTGAACTTTGCAAATAATCAATCACCTAGCGTTGGTTCAGAACAAGGAAGTGTTTTTATTGCTCACGATAATTTATTAGGGTTTGGAGATAAATTCAGCGCTGAATATGCTGGTAGTGAAGGGTTAGATATTTACAATATCAATTATTCTATTCCCTTTAACGCTCTAGATGGAACTATTGGTGTCCGCTATAGTAACAGTGCTAGCCGGATTATTGAAAGCGAATTTCGTGACTTAGATATCCGCAGCGAAGCCGAAACCCTTTCTTTTAATATCCGTCAACCGCTAACCCACACGCCAAACAACGAATTTGCTCTCTCGTTCGCATTCGATTTACGGCGCAGTCAAACCTATATACTCAATGATATTCCCTTCTCGTTTACTGAAGGGCCCGAAGATGGGCAATCAAGAGTTACGGTAATTCGCTTTTCGCAAGATTGGTTACAACGTAATGCTAACAGTGTCTTAGCGGCGCGATCGCAATTTAGTTTTGGCATCGATGCTTTTGATCCAACTATCAACGATAGTGGTACTGATGGGCGTTTTTTCTCCTGGGTAGGACAATTTCAATGGGTGCAACGGCTATCTCCCCGCATTTTGATGTTGGCCAAAGTTAACACTCAACTTACTCCTGATTCTTTACTTTCGCTAGAAAAAATCAGTATTGGGGGAGTTGATACAGTGCGCGGCTATAGTCAAAATCAACTTGTTGCTGACAATGGGGTAGTTGGAGGTGTGGAAGTTCGGATTCCCCTAGCATCGAATGTGGAAACTTTACAGCTAATACCCTTTTTTGATATCGGCACAGCTTGGAACAATCGCGGTATTAATGCCGACCCACACACCATTGCTAGCTTGGGTTTAGGCTTGAACTGGCAACCTTTTAACGGTTTGGTATTGCGTGCAGACTATGGTATACCATTTATGGGCACAAGCGATCGCGGTACTTCACTGCAAGAGAATGGCTTTAATTTTTCAGTCCGCTATCAACCATTTTGAACCACATCTACAGAAAAAGCGATCGCACTATAAATCAAGCTATTCTTCTGCTTCAAAAATAACACCTTCATACAGTGGTGCGATCGCTAACTCAAATTCGATGCTGGATAGGGTAATCATATCTCCCTCAATGTAGGGATAATAAAGCCACATTCTGCCCTCTCCCCGACAGTAGCGTTCGACGGAAATTTTTTCCGAATCTATCAATAAATATTCTTGTAAAGAGGGAATTTTCAGGTAATTGGTAAATTTTTCGCCCCTATCTTTCCCGCTTGTACTGGGGGAGAGAACTTCGGCAATAATTTTTGGGTTTTGAATAAATTTGCGGGCATTCAGGTCTTGAGGGTCGCAACTAACGATAACATCAGGATAATAATAAGGACTTTGAGGAGTAACTTGTACTTTCACATCCGACACATTTACTCGACAACCTCTAGCCCGTAAATGTGGGTATAAGACTCTGTAAAAGTTAAGTGCAATATCATTGTGGGGAATTGTACCACCTGTCATTGCAAAAACTTCGCCGTTGACATATTCGTAACGAAGTTCTTGCTGGAGTTCCCATGCAAAATATTCCTCGATGGTCATTTTTGGCGGTTGCTGAGGGATGGCTACCATAGTCAGATTTTTCCAGTTTGTTTTGATTTTAGCGAATCAACACTAATTAGAACATTCTCGACTCAATAGCAACTGTCCATTATTCAGCCGATATAATCCTTGTGGTTCAATAATTGCATCGCCTTTTTTCCAAGGACGAGATGTGGTTTCAACACTTCTCACCTCGCCAGTTGTATAGTTAGAAACCAAAACCCCAGGACGATTAGTAGTTAAAGCACCAGAACCCGTGATGGTAAAAGAGTTTTCTTGCCGCTTGGTGCCGCGTGAAATGCAACTATTGGCGATGAGTGCGTTGGTATCGATGACTGGAGGTAATTCGGTAAAGCTATTTTGGATGGAACTGGTATCAGGTGCGTTAATGCTAATTACACCTGCAACACCTAGTTCCGAACTGGCGGTAACATCACTTTTTTCGGTTGGCTTTGGACGCGACTCGATACCAAAGACACCTTGTGAATTGATTTCGACATTTCCACCTATTCCTGTGAAGGCATTGGCTGTGATGTCGCTGTTTTCTTTGGGGATGGCGATGATAAATCTTGAATTGATGTCGATGTTACCACCATTGCCACCTGATTGCGCTGTACCTGCGGTGGTCGAAATTTGGCTATTATTACGCAAGAGTAAGCGATCGCTAGCAGTTAAATTAATATTTCCCCCATCGCCAGAATTAGTTATTGCTGCAATAGCTGCTTTGTTATCAAGTGCTGTGGAACTAGAATTAATATTAATATCTCCGGCTTTCCCTTGCCCAAAGCTGCTTGAACTGATTCCCCCGCGATTTAAAAATAAAGAATCTGTTGTCAGGTTAATATTACCTCCATTGCCTACAGCTATTGGATTGACTGTGCTAAAAACACCGCTAGAAAAACCTGTGGTGCTAATACCGTCAATCAAAATGCGATCGCGTGCATCAATGGTGATATTACCCCCATCGCCTCTAGAATAAGTACCAGCATTGACTATTCCCCCATTGGTTAAAAATAAAGAACCTGTTGTCAGGTTAATATTGCCTCCCTTACCCTCAGCTTCACCTTCTAAGGTACTAAAAGCACCGCTTAAGCTTCCATTACTACCGACACCATCAATACTAATAGCATCGTTAGCATTAACTATAATGTCACCTGCATTACCTTGACCTAAACTGGTCGCAACAAGTTGTCCGCCGTTGCTTAGTTTTAAGGAATTGGTTGTTATTTGGATATCCCCACCTTTGCCAACACCTCCATCCAACAAAAAACTAAAAGTGCCACTTGTGTTATTGCCACTAGAACCATCGACAATGACAGCATTGCGGGTATCAATCTTGATATTTCCAGCATTTTGTTTTGCCGAGGTGAAGATTCTACCGCCATTTGTTAACGTTAGCGTTCCTGTTTTAACCTCAATATTTCCACCATTCGCGCTTCCAATGGCAAAGGTATATGCCCCAGTCAAAGAGTTTTTAGCATTGGTTCCGTCAAAGGTAACAGCATCGCGCGTATCGATAAAGATATTACCACCATTACCTTGACCGTCACTAAAAGCGCTGAGTGCAGCATAATTTTTTACAAATAATTCTCTAGCGTTGATGCGGATATTTCCAGCCTTACCCGTGCTATTGTTTAGCGCATTAGTGCCTACGGAAGCAAGTGAACCATTTTCTCCACCATCAAAAGTTACTGTATCGCCGGCATTGATGGTGATATTGCCTCCATTTCCCTGTCCCAATGTGTTTGCAGAAATGGTTGCACCATTAACGGAAACTGTATCGCGGGCGTTGATGGTGATATTGCCGCCATTTCCCTGTCCATCTGTGTCTCCAGCAATGGCAGCACCGTTGGTGACGGAAAGTGATCCTGTTGTAATTTCGATGTCACCTCCTTTACCTTCACCACTCAGCAAATAACTAAATAAACCGCTAATACCAATTTTGTCAAGACCAAAAGTTCCACCCTTGACGACACCATCAAAAGTTACTCTATCACGAGCATTAATGGTTATATTTCCACCATTACCTTTTCCTTCGCTATGTGAAGAAGATACTCTACCGCCATTTGTGAAAAACAGCGATCCCGTTTCAATTTGAATATTTCCGGCGTTACCATTGTATGCTTCCGTACTGGCACCACTAGATAAACCATTACCGCCAATTCCATCAAAAGTAATAGTATTGCCAACATCAAGAAAGATATTACCTCCATTTCCTTGTCCGCCGTTGCTAGCATTTAATCGTCCGCCATCTTTTAATAGTAAATTACCCGCAGTGATGCGAATCTCACCACCATTACCTATGGGATTATTAGTAACGAAACTTGATACTGTACTGCCATCTTTTTTTCTGCCTCCAAAACCTGAAAATGTAACATTATCGCGGGCATTAATAGTGATATTCCCTCCATTTCCAACTCCAGCAGTAAAGCTAGATATTTCAGCACCATTAGTAACAGAAAGCGATCCCGTTGTCACTTGAATATTTCCTGCTTTCCCGACACCTCCAATGTTTAAGTTGCTTTGCAAACCACTGGATTTATCGTAATCCAAGTCATTAAGATCAAACTTCCCCGCGTCGATGAAAACGCCATCTAGCTTGACATTATCAGAGGCTTCAATGGTAATATTTCCGGCATTACCTTGTCCTGATACATCTGTTGATATTTGACTACCGTTAGTTAACGAGAATGAACCTGTTTTCAGGTAAATATTTCCTCCGTTACCTACCCCCCCATTAAACACCTCACTACTAACATCACTATTATTATCGAAGACTATATTATCAAGGGCATTAATGCTGATATTTCCAGCATTTCCTTTGCCAAACATACTACTAGCAATAAACGCTCCATTAGTAGCTTTTAGCGTACCTGTTGTGATTTCTATATTACCTCCATTACCTCCAATAGTGGATTGCACATTATTAATAATTCGGCTAAATGTATTACCGTTATTACCATTTAACGAAATATTATTACGAGCATTAATGATGATATTACCAGAATTACCTTTTCCGCTAGTCCTACTTTGAATTTGCGAACCATCGTTTATTTCCAAGGATCTAGTATTAATAGTAACGTTCCCACCATTACCTATTGCACCCTCATCTAGCAGGGAAAAAATTCCGTTAAGTTCCCCTGGTCTTGAGTTACGAAAACTGATATCACCTTGAGCATTGATATTGACATTTCCTCCATTACCTTGTCCGAAGATACTAGCACTGATTCTTCCACCATCGCTTAACGTCAATGTCCCAGTCGTAATATTGATATCGCCAGCATTACCAAATGCTCTTTCTTGCACGACGTTAGCAATGAGGCTTTCATCTCTTAACGTTGTATCTCCTGTGGCATTAATAGTAATATCTCCACCTTTAGTATTGAGAGTACCTAAACCTATATCTATTCCTGCTCTGAGTATACTTTGCCCTACTAAGTTTACATTTCGAGCTTCAATTTTGATATTCCCGCCACCCGCACTGCGAACATTAACTTCTGCGCCATTACTCAACGAAACATCGGCGCGTTCCACATTTTCAGGTATAACTAAACTCAGATTATCACCTGCAATATTTAATCCCACATTTCCCGGTGCAGCCAAACCTGCTAACTCAATATTTCCGCCATAAGTGCGAATTCCACCACCATCAATATTGATATTGCCACCAACCAGCAGCAAACTTTTACCATCAGCAACTCGCAAACCCGTAACATCTTGTCCAATGAGATTTGTCCCTGCGGGTGCTTGGGATTGATTAATGATTCCCCCACTTGCTTGGATTTGATTAAACAGCAATACTGAAGGATTAATAGTCAACAATGGCACAGCTTGGGGATTTGTGGCACTAAAAACCCCTTGATTGCCAAACTGCACACCGTTCGCAGTCGTCCCCACAAATGAACCCTGCACATCTAAACTGGCATTTTTTCCAAACACAATGCCATTGGGATTTATCAAAAATAAATTCGGGCTAGAATTACCAAATGTGCCGAGTGTACCCAAAATTTCTGAACGGTTATTACCTGTCACCCGTGCCAAAATATTCTGAATATCTGCGCTAGGACTGAAAAAATATGCCCCCCGCCCCGCACTGATATTAAATTCTTGAAAGCTGTGAAATAGATTGATTTGGCGAGTTGCACCACCTGTAACTACTTCTATGGGTAGTCCCTGAAAGTTGCCTATAACTTGAGAGGACTCAGCGCCAAGTGTGTTATCAGGAACGATATTGCTTTGCTGTGCCTGGGTTTTGCTAGTGAAGAGACTTACACTTAAGCAGCCCAGCAACGCTGCCAATCCGAACTGCAAACACCTGTTTAATCCGTAGTTGCTCGTCATTGGGTGCTATTTATATAGATTACTTGAGTATCTAATAGAACTGCACCTTTGGATCATTAACAACGTTAATTATGCACTTTTCTGCAATGGTGCGATCGCATTTCTGCATTATCCAGGTATTAAAACTGCACACAAACAAGCAGAAAAATTGGATGTGTAGCATGAAGATGTCGGATATTGTGTAACTCATCGGCAACAGTAAAACTACTGAACGCTAATTAGTCCCTTGCTTTTTAGGCTAAGTAATTACACAACTTAAAGTTTTTACAAGTTAATTGCATATTTTAGCCTGAATTATCAATTCATTAGTCACAACTTTCAGAAATATGGATACGCTTCGCTTAAGTAAAAACACTGCTGGTAAAACTGCATTTCCTTTTGTACACAATTCTGATGATACTGTGCTTGTAGGCGATCGCTATCTCACTATCGAAGAAGTAATTAGTGTAGCCCGTTATGGGGCACAGGTACGTTTAACTGACAACCTCAAAAGTTTAGCCAATGTCCAAGCATCCTGCGATTTTATTCATCATGCGGTTGAATCTGGCGACCCGATTTATGGGGTGACAACTGGTTTCGGTGGTATGGCCAACGTGGTGATTTCTCCTGAATCTGCGGCTTTGCTGCAAAATAATTTGATGTGGTATCACAAGGTGGGTGCAGGAAAAAAATTACCTCTGGCTGATGTCCGTGCTGCGATGCTTCTCCGTGCAAATTCCCATATTACTGGTGCATCGGGGATTCGTTTGGAACTCATCAAGCGAATGCTGGTATTTTTAAATGCTGGTGTTACACCCCATGTCTGCGAATTTGGCTCAATCGGTGCGAGTGGTGATTTAACGCCTTTAGCATATATCACTGGGGCATTGATTGGTTTAAATTCTAACTACACCGTAGATTTTAACGGTGAAGAAATGGATGCACCAACAGCACTTAAAAAGCTGGGTTTAGAGCCATTGCAATTACTTCCAAAAGAAGGGTTAGCAATGATGAATGGGACTTCGGTAATGACTGGAATTGCAGCTAATTGTGTACAACAGACGAAAGTTTTATTAGCCTTAAGTGTAGCTACCCATGCTTTAGCAATTCAAGGTTTATCAGGTACTAATCAATCGTTTCATCCATTCATTCACAAACTAAAACCTCATTCTGGGCAAGTTTGGACTGCTTCACAAATGCTAGATTTATTATTAGGTTCACATTTAATTCGTGATGAGTTAGATGGTTCCCATAATTATCGAGATGAGCATCCAATTCAAGACCGTTATTCTTTGCGTTGTTTAGCACAGTATATGGGGCCAATTGTGGATGGGATTGAGGAAATTGCTAAACAGATTGAGGTAGAAATCAACTCTGTGACTGATAATCCGTTGATTGATGTTGAAAATCAAGCGAGTTATCATGGCGGTAATTTTTTAGGGCAATATATTGGCGTAGGAATGGATCGACTGCGTTATTATATTGGGATGTTGGCGAAACATTTGGATGTGCAAATCGCTTATTTAGTTGCACCAGAGTTTAATAATGGGCTGTCTCCGTCGTTAGTTGGCAATCAACAGCGCCGTGTAAATATGGGTTTGAAGGGGTTACAAATTACTGGCAATTCGATTATGCCCCTATTAACTTTCTATGGAAATTCTATTGCTGATAGATATCCTACCCATGCGGAACAATACAACCAGAATATTAATAGTCAAGGGTTTGCTTCGGCGAATTTAGCGCGAACCAGTGTAGAAGTTTTTCAGCAATATATGGCTGTGGCTTTGATGTTTGGGGTGCAATCCGTGGATTTGCGTACATACACGCTCGCAGGACATTATGATGCGCGTGCAACTTTGTCTCCCGCAACTAGGGATTTATATATGGCGGTACGGAATGTGGTGGGGCGATCGCCATCTAAGGAACGCCCCTATGTGTGGGATGACAACGAACAAGCTCTGGATTTACATATTAGTAAAATTGCGGTTGATATTGCGGCTGGTGGAGAAATTGTGACTGCTGTTAGTCGAGTTTTATCTAGTTTGAATAAATAAAGATAAACGAACCGCAGAGGGCGCAAAGAAAGACACTTTGAGCGAGATTTTATTTTGTTTCAGAAGCAAATTTTTCTATTCCCCATTCCCTAGCTATGAATATCGCACATCATGTAGAACGCGGTCATCGACTATATCCCAACAAGACCGCCATAGTTTACGAAGATAAGTCTTATACCTACAGGCAACTTGACCGTTTAGTGAATTGTACAGCCAATGCTTTGCGTGGATTGGGCATTGTAAAAGGCGATCGCGTGGCGTTGTATTTACCCAATATACCGGAGTTTGCGATCGCTTATTTGGGGATTTTGAAAATTGGTGCGATCGCAGTTTCACTAAATGTCATGCTGAAGTCTGCCGAGGTTAGTTACATTCTCAATGATTGCGCTGCTAAAGCTATTGTCACCACAGAATCAGGTCGTTTGCAATTAACAGAGGCTGATTTACCCCATTTACAACATATTCTCATTGCTGAAGGTGTAGTTAATAACGACATAGATTTTGCAGATTTGATTTCAAACGCTTCTCCCATCACCCGCGCTATGGAGATGGAATGGAACTCTCCAGCTAGTATTGTCTATACTTCTGGTACTACAGGCTTCCCCAAAGGTGCAACACTTTCCCACGGTAATATCATTTCTAATATCTCTGCACACAATCGTTGTTGCGAGATGAGTCGAACTGATAGATTGCTACTGTATGTACCACTGTTTCATTGCTTTGGTCAAAATGCGATTTTAAATGCTGGTCTAAATGTTTGTGCAACTATCATTTTGCAAAGGAGATTTGATTTAGATCAAGTCTTAGAAAGCATCGAAAAATATCAAGCCACTATGTTTTTTGGTGTACCGACTGTATTTATTCGATTACTGAATCAAGACACCTCTAAATATAACTTTGACAGCCTGCGTTATTACTTTAGTGCTGCCGCCCCAATGCCTGTAGAAATTGCCAAATCTTGGCAAGATAAGTATAAAAAGGTGATTCATGAAGGATATGGTTTAACCGAAGCTTCACCCTGCGCTAGCTATAACCACAATTTAAAATATAAGTTTGGTTCCATTGGTGTTCCAATTACAAATGTCAAAATGCGAATTGTGGATGCTAACGGTTTTCAAGTATCAGCAGGAGAATTGGGTGAAATAGTAATCAAAGGTTCCAATGTGATGCTTGGTTATTGGAATCGTCCTCAAGAAACTAAAAAAGTAATTAAAAATGGTTGGTTGCACAGTGGTGATATTGGTCGTATGGATGAAGAAGGCTTCTTCTACATCGCCGATCGATTAAAAGATATGATTAACGTCTGTGGATTTAAGGTATATCCAACAGAAGTAGAAAATGCCATTTATAAACATCATGCTGTTGCTGAAGTTGCTATCTATGGACTTCCCGATCCCATAAAAGGCGAGATAGTCAAAGCCAACATTGTAGTTAAAAATGGTCACAAAATTACAGAAAAAGAAATTCTAGAATTTTGCTCTCAACAAATAGCAACTTACAAGATTCCCCAAACAATTAAATTTGTGAATTCACTGCCAAAAAATCCTACAGGCAAGGTGATAAAGCGATTTTTACGTGATGAAGAATTTACCAGTATATCCAATAAATTTCTAAGTTTTCCCACACAGTTAAGATAAATCTAGCAATTCTCAATTATTCACTTAAATCTCTCCTCATTCTTCTCTCTGCGCCGCGCCAGTTGCTGCAAGTCAGGAACCCGCCCAATGCACTGGCTTATCTGTGCAATTGCTACTTTACCTAAAACTTCAATTAACTCATCAAACATATCCAAAAATCATGAATACAACTACATCTATGACAATTCAAAAACCCAAAACTGACGAACTACTATTATGGAATCTTATTTTTGCAGATACAGGTCGTCAAGTACTGCTAGTTGCTTATGATATTAAACTATTCCCTCTCCTATCTCAAAAACCACGTAGTTTAGCAGAAATTTGTGATGAACTAAAAATTTTTCAACGTCCAGCCGAAGCTGTATTAGCAGTTCTTATATCTATCGAATTAGTAGAATTAGAAAATAGTTATTATTCACTTACTCCTCTTGCCAAAGACTATTTGGTCGAAAGTAGTCCCACATATTTCGGTGCTTTATTAGAAATGATGATCTTTGATGAACGCAAGCATATATCCTCGTTTGATACTTTAAAAAAGTCTTTATTTACCAATAATTCTCCTAGCAAAAATGTGATGAAATCTTTGAGTAAAAATCATGATTTTATGCGTGCCATCACCTTTGGTAATAATGTTAAATTTATCCGTAGCTTTATCTCTAGTATGCATGGGCCAAGTATGGCGGCTGCATTAATTTGGCCAGAACTCATTGATTTATCTGAATATAAATTGTTTATTGATATTGGTGGAGGTTCGGCGGCTCATTCAATTGGTGCAACGTCAAAATGGCCGAATTTACAAGCTGTTGTTCTCGAACTACCTACAGTATGCGAAATAGCTCAGGAATTTATCATACATTATGGCTTGCAGAATCGGATTGCAACACAAGATTTTGATATGTGGAGTGATCCTTTTCCCGTAGGCGATCTTCATTTTTACAGTGCGATTTATCATCATTGGCAACAAGATAAATGCCAAATTCTCACAAAAAAAAGCTTTAATAGCTTATTGAGTGGAGGGCGGATTATCCTCCATGAAATGCTATTTAACGAACAAAAAACGGGCCCTTTTCCAGTAGCAGTTAAAAACCTAAATATATCTTTAAAGCTGGGAGGTCAACAATATTCAGGCCAGGAATTAGCAATGATGTTGGAACAAGCAGGTTTTATTGACATTGAAATTAAACCAGCTTCGAGTTACTGGAGCATCATTACTGGTCGTAAACCCTAATTCTTGCTCAAGAAAGACTACTTAACTTATACGCATCAAATTTACTTGTATGAACACAAAAACAGTTACAAATACATCTGGATCTTCCATTTTCTCACCACCTACAAACAGCAAACTGACCCAATTAACATCAACCGAACTCACCGTTGGAGAAACTGTAGTCAAGATGTTAGAAGATATGGGAGTCGAATCTGCATTCGGTGTTTCTGGTGGTGGAATTGGGCCACTGTGGGCATCCCTCAATCGCAGCAAAATTCAAGTTTTACACTTTCGCCACGAATCGGGAGCAGCTTTTGCAGCTTGTGAAGCCCACTTTGCTAGCGATCGCCCTGTGGTTGTGTTCGTCACCACTGGCCCCGGTATTACCAACGCCCTCACCGGATTGCTGGCTGCCAGAGGCGAAGGTGCAAAGGTAATTCTATTATCTGCAACCACCGCATCTGGAAATCGCGGACGCTGGGCTTGTCAAGAAACCAGCGCTCATACGTTGCCGATTTCAGGTATATTTACCCCAGGTGTATTATTCAATTACGCCACCATCGTCGAAACTGGTGAGGAAATCCCGGAAATTTCCCGCAGACTGGCGCAAGGATTATCCCAACCAGGCGGTTTTGTCGCCCATATCAGTATTCCTACCCCAATTCAAACCAAACCATGCACAGCGCGATCGCAATTCGGATTTACTCGTGGGGTGTCAGTTACCAGCGAAGAAGCGATCGCTGAATCGGTGCGGTTGCTTTCTCAAGAACCCTTTGCCATTTGGGTAGGTTTTGGTGCTAGGGAAGCCGCCGCCGAAGTTCGCCAATTAGCAGAATGCACCGGGGCTGCGGTGATGTGTTCGCCTCGCGCTAAGGGCATTTTTCCCGAAAATCATCCCCAGTTTATCGGCGTTACCGGATTCAGTGGTCATGCTTCTGTCCTCACATATATGCAGTCACAGCCACCCCATCGCATCCTAGTTTTAGGAACTCGTTTAGGTGAACCGACTTCTTTCTGGAATCCCTTGATGATTCCTACTGGTGGCTTCATCCATGTAGATATAGATCCAGAAGTACCGGGAGTAGCCTATCCATCTGTACCAACTTTCGCAATTCAATCGGAAGTAAAGCCTTACCTCAAATCTCTACTAGCATATTTTCCCCAACGTCGAGGGAATTCCCCAATATTGCCCAATCCAGAGTTACAACCGCCTTCTCCTCATATAGATGGTTTAGTCAGACCAGAAGTTTTGATGGATGCAATTCAAAAAATCATCGTTGAGGATAGCGATGTTGTGATCCTAGCTGAGGCTGGTAATTCCTTCGCTTGGGCGACTAACAGACTGCGCTTTACCCAACCAGGACGCTACCGCATTAGTACTGGCGTGGGGGCGATGGGTCATGCTGTGACTGGAGTCGTGGGGGCGACTTGGGGAAGAAATGGTAAAGCGATCGCCATTGTGGGAGATGGCGCGATGTTGATGAATAGCGAAGTTAGCACCGCCGTTAAATTCGACATTCCCGCCGTTTGGATTGTACTGAATGACGGACGCTACAATATGTGTGCCCAAGGCATGAATTTACAAGGATTTCAAGGCGTAGATACGGAAATACCGAGTACCAATTTTGTCAAACTTGCCCAATCAATGGGTGCAGACGGTATCCGCGTTTCCACAGAATTGGAACTAGAAGCAGCGTTAACAAGAGCTTTGGCTGCTACTGTTCCCTTCGTTGTTGACATTAACTTAGACCCCAAACAACCTGCTCCCATTGGCGGTAGAATTCGCAGCCTCATTCAACAAGGAGCAATCGAATCAAAAGGAGAACAATCATGATTTTACAACCAGTTGGCATTCGAGCGATCGCCCTGAATTTTCCTCGCACCATCCGCACCAACGATTATTACAGAAATAATTTTCCCCAGATGGTGGCGGAAGCTGAACAAAAAACCTTGGCTAGGTTGTTTGTCACAGATAATTCTACAGATATCTGGTCACAGGAAGTAGCCCCTTATATGTCCGATCCCTTTCGCGGTACTGTTGAACGGCGAGTAGTCAGCCCAGATGAAACCTCTTTATCTCTAGAATATCAAGCAGCGATCGATGTTCTGCAAGCAGCAAAATTACAGCCCGAAGATATCGACTTGATGCTTGTAACTTCGTTATTTCCCGAACAAGTCACACCAGGAAATGCAGCCTTTCTCGCCGGGAAATTAGGATTATCCAGCGCAGCCTGGAATATAGAATCAACCTGCACATCTGTATTAGTTTCCCTACAAACAGCCTGTTCTCTAGTCCGAACGGGAGAATATCGCAATGTATTAGTGGTTGTTTCCTCTACATATTCCCGTTATACCGATGAGAATGATACCCTCGCCTTCTTGTCAGGCGATGCAGCTGGAGCATTTATTGTGGGTGAACTCCAACCCAATCAAGGAATTTTGGGAACTAAAATTGCCAATACCGCCGCCACTTGTGGAGCCTTTTATAACGAATTCACCACCGATGAACAGGGGAACATCAGAATGTTCATTCGGGGAGGTAAGGGCGCAAGTAAGATGTTTAACGAGACAACCGTGAAATTTATTCGTCTATGTTGTCACGGAGCGATCGCAGCTGCTGATGTCAGCTTAGATCAAATTGACTTTTTTGCTTTTAACACACCCAGCGCTTGGTATTCGCAGGTTTGCACCCGTGCATTAGGGATTAATCCAGAACGGACTATTAACCTGAATCCCTTCTACGCCAATATTGGCCCAACCTTCCCCGTAGCCAATCTCTACCACGCCGCCCAAGCAGGTAAAATCCGGGAAAACGATTTAGTTCTTGTTTATACAATGGGTTCTTCATCCAATGCAGGTGCTAGCGTCATGCGTTGGGGCGATGTTGCTTTAGGAACTCCACCTGCTCCCCCCTTGAGCCTTTCCCTACACAATCAAAAAATTCTCATTTCTAGTGCTTTATCTCATTAATTTTGATTTCTCTTCTTTCCTTCTTCCTTAGCGCTCTACCCTTCGGGAAGCCACTTCGTGTCTATGCGTCCTTTGCGGTTCGTTCCCTTACCTATCAAATTTGCGAGGTTTTTATGAAATTCTGGAAAAAAATATCGATTGTATCTGTGATTGCGATCGCAGTCTTCCTATTCCAAGGAACAATCAGCACATCTACCGCTCAGGCTGCTACATACAAATTCACTTTCACTGGTGAAGAAGCCAACGGTTACTTTATTTATGATACTGCTGCCAAAGGTGAAACAAAATCGCCCTACATGACTCAATATTACGGTGGAGGGCGCGATTATAAAGTCGATTTAGGAGACAAAGGATTATTTCAAGGCACAGTTAGTAATGCCATTGTTTTTTTGCCCAGAGAAGAAGATAAAGTCTTAGCAAAAATTCGAGCGCAACACGATAAACAATATGGGAAAGATGACGAGCATAATGTTTTATTACCTGCCGATCTCTTCCTTTTACAAGTACGTAACTTTGAACGACAGCCAAAGTCCAGTTATTCCCTAGTTAGCTATTTCAAGTATCCCCAAGAAACGTTCAATGGATCTACAAGACTACCAACAGAGGTTCCTCTAAAGGCTGAAATAGAAGTATTTCCCAAAGTAGATTTTCCCAAAACATTAGGTAAAGCTTTGGTTAAAGCAGCCGTACAAACCAAGATAGAAAAGATATCTGATTAAGATGTAGAGACGTTGTATGGCAACGTCTTTACAAGCCGATAACTATTACTTGTAAAAAAGAGGAAAAATAATGAACTTTTGGAAGAAACTAATAATTACATCCATCTTAACTTTCGCAGTTTTTTTCACTCAGGGAATAATTGATCATCTCCCAGCCCATGCAGCCTTACATAAATTTAGTTTTAATGGCGAGCAAGCCAACGGCTACTTTATCTTTGATGACTCAATCCGAGGAGGCGCACCAATTCGTCCAGATATGTTGAGTGAGTACGACGGTTCTGTCGTCGAATATGCGGTAAATATTGGCGATGAAATATCAGAACAAGGTTCTCAAAGTCCTGAAAGAGCAACGCATGATGAAGCTCGAACTATTGTAACTTTACTCCGTCCTGAATTAGTCAAAGCTTCTCCCAATCTTCCGAAAGACTCTCCACAAGATGATGAGTTTATCCTTTTTGTACCCAAAGTTGCTCGTCAATCAAAGTATGCGCTATCAGTTCGTTTTCGCTATCCTGAAAACACCTTTCATAATTCTGTAGCTCAACCAAAAAATGTTCCTAATCAGGCATTAATGTCTGTTCACCCCTACTGGAATTTTCCTATAACTATGGGGAAAGTCAAATTTGAACAACCTGTTAAAACCTCAATTGAAGATATTTTTTCATTGCCAAAAAATCAATATGATGGTGTTGGTGCAAGCAATTAGTAATTTTGCGACTCTCAGCTTAGGTGTTTTTTCTCGCCAGAAAATGCCAGAAAATGTTAGTATACAACGCAGCCTTAGATTTTTATACTTCTATTTACAGACAAGAAATTGGTATAATTAGCCGTTTAATTGCTCAATCTGCGCCGATTGTAGATATTATGCTGGCTACACAAGCACGACGAGATGCGATCGCACGATTAGCAATTACCAGCAACAGATTAGCTCACTCACTACATTAAATACGTAAAATTATATATGAAGCAAAAACCAGATGTGCCTATTGAGGCACTAAAGCGAATTTTGAAAATGTTGCTGAAATACCCAGTAATGGTATTAGCTGCGATCGCTAGTTTATTAATGACGACAGTTGCTAATATCGCTGCACCTCAAATTATTCGCTGGGGAATTGATGCTGGTATTGCCAAAAATAACTTACAAGTGATTTTGACTTGTGGGGGATTGATGGTTTTGGTGGCTTTGATTCGGGGATTGTTTAATTTTGGGCAAAGTTTTTTTTCAGAGATAGTATCTCAAAGTATCGCTTATGACATCAGGAATAAATTTTTTAGTCAAACCCAGCATTTAGATTTAAGCTACTACGATCGCACGCCCAGATCACAACTGCTCACACGTATTAATAATGACATCGAACAAATTCGCGTTTTTATTGGTGCAACCTTGCTGCAAATTTTCGGTGCTGCGATCGTATTATTCAGTAGTGCGACAATTTTGCTACTCATGAATTGGAAGTTGGCACTTATAGCATTAGCAATTATCCCGATTTCCTTCATGTTATTAGGCGGATTTTTTCAAAAAAATACTTCCTTGTTTACTCAAGCACAGAGGCAGCTAGATGATTTAAACTCAATTTTAAAAGAAAATTTACTCGGTGTGCGTGCAGTCAAAGCTTTTGTGCGTCAAGAAACAGAAATAAAACGCTATGCCGTTGCTAATGAAGATTTCCGCACAACAAGTATCAAAACAATTTATGCACTACGAGATACATTTCCCATAATTTTTTTAGCGAGCAATTTACTTGCCGTTGCTATTTTTGGATACGGGGGTTTAGAGGTAATTAGCCACAGCTTTTCTATAGGCGAACTAGTTGCCTTTAATTCCTATTTAGGATTTATCATCCAACCAATTTTTCAGACGACTTTTGCATTTCAATCTGTTGCTCAAGCATCAGCATCAGCCACTAGAGTTTATCAGGTGATAGATGCAGAAATTGCCATCAAGGAATCTCCCAATGCAGTTTTTTTGCAAAGATGCGAAGGAAAAATTTCTTTTGAAAATGTTGATTTTCGCTACCCAGAAGTAAATGAGAATACCTTAAATAGTATTTCATTTGAAATCCAGCCAGGGCAAACAGTGGCAATTTTAGGTACGACGGGAGCAGGTAAAAGTACACTTGCTAAATTGATTCCACGTTTTTATGATGCAACAAATGGAATAGTAAAGATTGATGGATATGATGTCCGCTCCTTAAATTTAGTCAGTTTACGTTCTCACATTGGTTTGATTTCTCAAGAAGCAAGTTTATTTTCTGGAACCATCCGTGAAAATATCGCTTATGGAATACCAGATGCACCTCTTTCAAAGGTAATTGAAGCAGCTAAGTTTGCTCAAATTCACGATTTTATTATTAGCCTCCCTGATAGTTACGATACTTTTATCGGCGAACGAGGAATTGGCTTATCGGGAGGGCAAAAGCAAAGAATTACTATTGCTCGGATATTGCTAAATGATTACAAAATTCTGATTGTAGATGATAGTCTTTCTGCTGTTGATGCGAAGACAGGAGCATTAATTCAAGAATCCTTCAAAGTTCTGATGGAACAGCGTCAATTTACTATAATTTTCCTCACTCAACGGATTAATAATATGGTAAGTAATGCTGACCAAATTTTCATAATTGATCGAGGTAAATTAGTTAAAACATCTTTCGGTGCAGAGCTAATTGAAAATGCCATCTTAAAAAACTAGTTATTTATAGAAATGCTAATTTTTGGATCTCTAGAAAATTATTTATATCTCAAATCAACCTTGCTAGACTCTCTAAGATAAAATTGCCATCCATGAACAGAAAAATTAATATCTTTGAATCGGTATCACAAGTCAATGCACCATTACCTGTTATCCGCCGCTTCAGTCAATATTTTCGTCCATATATCAAAGAGATTCCCATCATCCTGGGAATAATTATTATTAGCTCTATTACCCAAACAATAGCACCTTTGCTTACTGGTTGGTCGGTAGATAACTTGATACTTAAAGGCAATTGGTTAGGACTGTTATGGATGCTAGTTCTATTAACAATAATATACCTTACGGGGTTTGTATCCAATCGGACTTTGATTGTTAAAGTTGGTGTAATTATGCAGCATTTACTTGCACAATTACGTCAAGATATCATGAATAAATTACAAACATTACCCCTTAGCTTTTATGATAAAAGTAAAGTGGGTGATTTAATGAGTCGCCTGCTGAGTGATGTTAATACTTTAACTCAAGTATTCAGCCCTATGCTACCGCAAGTTATTGGAAGCTTTTTTGGCTTATTAGCAAGTGCAATATTCATGCTTTCCATCAACTTACAATTGGGTTTAATTACTAACCTGATTGTGCCAATTATGTTATTAACAACTGCTTTTTTTGCCAGATTAGCGAGGGCAAAGTTTCGCATTACTAGACAAACAATTTCTCAGCTTTCAATTAAACTAGAAGAAAATATTAGCAATATTCAAGAAGTTCAAGCATTTAACCGGGCAGAAATCAACATTCAAGAGTTTAAAAAACTTAACGCAGATAACCGGAATGCTAATATCCAAGCAACAGCAATTACTGCTGCTTTCCTGCCAACAATAGACTTATTTAATACACTTACTTGGGGAATTGTATTAGCTTATGGTGGCTTTCTCGTTTATAAAAATATCATGACTGTGGGAGCTGTTACCGCATTTTTGTTTTACGTCCAGCAATTTTTTCAACCCATCCAACTTATCACTAACTTCTATACTCAAGCACAATCTGGATTAGCCGGATTAGAAAGAATTTTTCTACTTTTGGATGAGCCAGTCCAAATTGAAGATACCACAGACGCGATCGCCTCCGGTGGGCACAACGCGATCGCAATGCCACCAATTCAGGGTAAAGTTCAATTTGAATCTGTCAATTTTGAGTATAAACCCGGACAAAAAGTTTTAGAAAACATAACTTTTGACGCTGAACCAGGACAAGCGATCGCATTAGTCGGAGCTACTGGTGCAGGGAAAACTACTATAATTAGTCTACTCTCGCGCTTCTATGATGTGTCAAGCGGTGCTATAAAAATTGACGATATAGATATCCGAAAAGTTACACAAGCAAGCCTACGTCGTCAAATTGGTGTTGTCTCGCAAGATACCATGATTTTTAGCTGTAGCGTTGCCGAAAATATTGCCTTTGGCAATCCCCAAGCAACAACGGCAGAAATTGAAGCGGCTGCAAAGATTGCAAATATTCATGACTTTATCTTGACCTTACCCCAAGGCTATGAAACGCAATTAGGAGAACGTGGAATAAATCTTAGCAAAGGACAACAACAGTTAATCAGCATCGCCCGCGCAGTTTTGGTAAACCCGCGTATCTTGATTTTGGACGAAGCAACTAGTAACATTGATAGCCAAACAGAGAACTTAGTTCAACAAGCGATCGCTAATTTACTTCAAGGTCGCACCAGCTTTATCATCGCTCACCGTCTGGCTACCGTCACTAACGCAGACAAGGTATTAGTCATTGAGCAAGGACAAATCATCGAACAAGGTACACATACACAATTGATGGAGCAAAGGGGAGTATATGCAAACCTTTATTCTCTACAACTAGTAAATAATATCAAAACTAGCTTGAAAATAGGTTCTAGAAACTAGTATAGAGGGTTAGTAAACTGCGTAGCAGCTTAATACTATTCCACGAAATGTTCTGATACAAATAATTTGTCTCTAATTCTTTCCCCCCTGCTCCCCTGCTCCCTATTTGTATCA
>NZ_JAAGOG010000441.1:0-1256 GCF_010747425.1 Nostoc sp. UIC 10630 | reverse complement strand
GCACCGATGCTGCTAGAAGATACTAATTTGGCATATTTCGCCAACACGCCTTTAGTGTAACGCGGAGCAGGAGGTTGCCAGTTAGCACGACGACGGGCTAATTCTGATTCAGATATGTTCAACTGCAATGAACGAGCCGGTGCATCAATCGTAATACTATCGCCTTCTTCTACAAGCGCGATCGCACCACCAACTGCTGCTTCTGGAGCAACATGACCAACCACCATACCGTAAGTGCCGCCAGAAAAGCGCCCGTCGGTAATTAATCCCACCGCATCACCCAAGCCAGCCCCGATAATTGCCGAAGTGGGAGCCAACATTTCTCGCATTCCAGGGCCGCCTTTAGGCCCTTCGTAGCGGATAACCAAAATATCACCAGCTTGAATTTTACCCGCCAAAATTGCATCTAAAGAGGCTTCTTCTGATTCAAACACCCTTGCAGGCCCGGTAATTACTGGTTTTTTCACGCCGGTAATTTTAGCGACAGCCCCTTCCGTTGCCAGATTACCTCTGAGAATGGCTAAGTGTCCTTGAGCATACATGGGGTTGTTCCAAGTCCGAATCACATCTTGATTTGCAGATGGTTCTTCGGGGATGTCTGCTAATATCTCTGCAATGGTTTGCCCGCTAATGGTCAGGCTATCACCATGCAATAAGCCATGTGCGAGTAACATCTTCATTACTTGGGGAATGCCACCAGCTTTGTGCAAATCTGTAGCGACATATTTACCACTGGGTTTTAAATCACACAAAACGGGAACACGGGCGCGAATTGTTTCAAAGTCATCCAGGGTTAACTCTACATTCGCAGCACGAGCGATCGCTAAAAAATGCAATACTGCATTGGTTGAACCACCCACCGCCATAATCACAGAGATGGCATTCTCTATAGATTTGCGGGTGATAATTTGCCGGGGTAAGATTTGTTTGCGAATGGCTTCGACTAACACAAAGGCTGATTTTTCGGTGCTATCGGCTTTTTCGGCATCTTCGGCTGCCATTGTGGAAGAATAGGGCAAACTCATTCCCATCGCTTCAAATGCTGAAGACATGGTATTAGCTGTGAACATTCCCCCACAGGAACCAGCGCCAGGACAAGCGCGACTTTCGACTTCTAATAATTCCTTGTCGTCAATTTTTCCAGCGCTATATTGACCAACTGCTTCAAAAGAACTGACAACGGTTAAATCGCGTCCGTTGTAGTGACCCGGTTTAATTGTGCCACCGTAAACGAATATTGCTGGGATATTCATCCG
>NZ_JAAGOG010000354.1:0-4453 GCF_010747425.1 Nostoc sp. UIC 10630 | reverse complement strand
TTTGTTACTTGATTTTCTAGTTCAGCGTAATAATATTCTTTTAAAGAAGTTTCTACTTTCCTTTTAGAATCTAAATCATTAATTTGGTTTGCTAACAATATAATTTCTTTATAGAGTGACTCTACAGTTTCTTTAAAAAGAATGTTTATATTTCCATTTTCGCTGAATATTCTATTTTTCTGCTGTTGAATAATATCATAGGCTTTTTGATAAAAATTTATTTGATTACCCTTGTATTGCCTTTCGTTAGACAATTTTACCTCGGCTATTAAATACAAAATATAAATTTGAATCTTCTCTATAGAATTAGATTTTGTTTTACTTTTATTAAGATATTCATTTGCTTTCTGAAGGTGAGCTTTTGCCTTTCCTAAATCTTTTGTTTTTAGTCTATAACTACTAGCTAATGCTAAATTAAGTAATGCTATTTTTAAATGATAGTCAGAGATTTTTATAGTAATTTTTTCTTTTGGAGGAGATTCATTACTGTTATTATTTTGATTGAATTCATTCTTTTTTAGTAAATTAGATAATTCTCCGGCAGGTTGTAATAATTCTTGGCTTGTGTCAATTTGCTTTTTAAAATCAACAGCGAGTATTCCTAAAAATAATGTCATAAAAGAAGTAATGATTAAAAATATACTACCATTACGAATCCGTTGTTGAGCCTTCTTATTAGCTTGAGCTAGTAAAAAATTTCTAGCCTCTGCTGATTCCCTATCTTTCGTCTCACGCTCCAACGCAGCTTCTTTTTCTTGGGCAGTAATTTTTTCCTGAATTTCTTTCTCTTTACTAGCTGCTAAATACTGTTTATCCTGGTAACTTAAATTCTTATCCCTTGCCCATTCTTCTGCTTCTTGCAAAGCCTTGCCCCGCAACAGCCGTGATTCATCAGCACCTCCAGAAGCCACCCAAAAACGAAAATTTTCAGAATATGGGCGGAGGTTGTTTAATTGGTTTTCTATCCAATTGAAGTCAAAGATTTCACGATAAATCTGATTATAAATTCTCAGCTTACCTTGCTGCCTAACCACTAATCCCGAAAGTTGCAACTCGCTTTGCTCTAATGTTTCATCTGCTATTACCTCGGATTGCTCCTCAATTAGTCGGACTTGTTGATACAGTTCTAGTAAGTACCCTGTCCGTTGTTCATCTCGCAAAATCCTGGCTTGAATAGTTCGTAGATGCTCAGGCTCATCCTGTGATTCCCAACTTTCGATAATCCGTGAACTGACAACTTGCTCTACTGAACGAGGGTTATCTTGCTCAGATTCTTCAACCATGAACTGACAGAGCTTTTGAGTTAGAAATGGTTGTCCCCCCGTCCACTGCAATATTTCTTGTATTACTGCTTGAGGGTTATTAAACTTTCCCTGCAAACCCTTCTCTAATGGTTCAGCCTCATGTAGTTGAAAGCCTTTGAGGGAGATAGCCTTACCAATGTTAAACGGGGTACGGTTCTTATCTTGTATTAAACTGGTCGGTGATGCGACCCCTAGTAAACAAAAAGTGAGGCGATTGTATTGGGGGTTATCGACTCGCTCATTATAACAAGACCTAATAAAAGCAAAAAAGTCATCTGTAGGGAAATTTAGACTCAGAACACTATCAATCTCATCAATAAAAATTACTATATTTTCTGAAATTTCTGCAAGAAGTATTTTTGTCAGAAAGTTACTAAATCTTAATAATGGTGAATTTAATTGATTCTGCTCCCACCAACCTTTAAAATCCACATCCAAAGCAAAACTATCGATGAGCTTAACAATCAAGTCTGCATACCAGTTTTCTTGAGTTGCTGTCTGAATATTAATGGAGGATAAATCAATAGACGCACACTCTACACCAGCTTCACCTAAGCGGCTCATTGTTCTTACACGCAAGCTGGACTTTCCACTCTGTCTAGAATTTAGTACATAACAAAACTTACCAAGTAATAGGGCTTCATTTAATTCATCATCAGCTTCTCGTTTAACATAAGTACTGGCATTTTCAGGTAGACTTCCAGAGAAAATGTACTGGTCAACCATAAACTACTCCAAACGTGCCAAAAAATACCGACGGTACAAATCGCAACTAGCAATACAGTCATTACGCACTATTTTAACTAGACCCAGACTGTGCAATTTAAAAGTGATTTCAGGATTAAGCTGCACTGATTTATCTACTGCTATCACTTTTGCGTAACTCTCTTTTAACTGAGAATCACTTTGCAAAGATTCTAGTTGCTGCCGTAAATGATAGCTGAAAATTCCTTGTTCTGTTGGAGCTAGGCTAATTAATTCTTCTAAAGAAGTTTCCTGGCTTTTGAGGTTAGCTATTGCCTCGTTTAGCAGATAAGGATGTCCACCTACTAATTTGATTAACTGACTTAATCCCTCTTCCCCAAAATACCTCCCTAGTTCATACAATTTCGCCATTTCTTGCACCTGTTGTTGATTAAACTCAGGTAACTCAATAGCTAGTCCAACGTTAAACGGCGAACGATTGATATCTAGAGTGGGGTAAGCTTCTGTGGAATTAACTACTACCAGTCGTAGTTTCTTCCAAATTTTTCCCATCCTGTCTCCTTGTTTGGCTGTTTCATACCAACTCCGCAACAGGAGGCAGAATTCTGAGAAAATATTCGCATATTCAAATAGACGTTCAAAATTATCTATCGCAAAAACAAGAGAGCTATCTATATTCGATAATAAATATCTTTGAAAATAACGAGTGCAACTTGTATTTAAACCCAAACTATCTTGCCAATATTCATCTACCAAGTCGTTCATATCTAGGCTATCAGAAACATTGACACATAACCAATGCAAGAAAGTTTTTAGGTCAGTTAGAGTAGAATTATCAGCAAGTTTTAAATCTAGTTTTACTGTCTCATATCCCTGGTGTCTTGCATGGTCTAGGATTTTCTCTAGTAGCAGAGTTTTACCCATTCTCTGCGGAGCTTTGATGCGAATTAAGGCTCCGGGCTGCACGATTGCTTTATAACATTTCTGTTCAATAGGTGGTCGTTCAATATATATTGTTGTGTCTGCCCCTAGTCCAGAGTTCTCAGCCGCTTGCAATTGTTGTTCAATTGCATCCAACTTATCACCAAGCTCTTTCAGGGTGCGTTCCTCTGACTGAAGCTGTTGTTCGTATTGAAACTTGCGCGATACATCGGTTTCAATAACCAATGCTGTTCGTAGATTTGCAACTTTCTGGCTTTGAAGAGTGTAAGCTTTTTCGAGTGAGTCTCTTTCTTGTTGCGATCGCTGGCGTTGATTCTGTGATTGGACTGAATTACCTGATGCCACCGTCTGCTGCCCAAGGTGAATATTGTAGATATCGCCGCCAATTTGCCCAGCATTCACTGTGCCAGCGTTAATCAACCCGCCGCCAAACTGGGCATTGCGTAAGTCGTTGCTGACTTGCTTTGGATCTTCTGAATCGGGCATGAGTCGGCTTGAGCAGGTTTAAGCGTTGTTGTTGTGAATATTACCACCTATTCGTTCTGGTTAATAGTGTTGACGTTGACCGTGCTACCTGTTTATGACTTGCGATCGCTTGCTTTGCTTCTATCTGAGACTCAATTTACAGGCTAACAATTACCTTGAATCGCGCCTAAACTCCATTTGGGCAAAGTGGTCTTGCAGCAGTTTGTGGATGAAGCGATAGCGACCGCCGACACGCTGAGAGATACAATCAACTACACCGCAACCATTCTAGAATTTCATCAACTGACTGGTTAGGTGTAAAGACTTGAAGGGTGTTGCAGTTTAGTATGAGGTCGCTAATAAAACAAATTTTTCCTTCAAATCTGCTGATGCTGTTGAGAAATGTATTGCTATATGTCACTCCACCTGTAATATTGGTTGTGCCTGAGTAAAATAATAAAACCACCTGCTTGTCAGTTTCTAGCAAATCCCAATAAGTTTGCAGTTCTACCATTGTTTTCGGTATACCTTCCTGATATTTAGGGCAGCCAGCTTTGACAATTGCAGCGTAAATTCTGCTGGCAGGATTGTCTGGATCTATGAACTTGCTGGTGTCGATACAGATTAAGTGAATATTTTGGTTGAGTTGAGAGTCATTATTGAGCGCAACTTGCAGAGCATGAGGTAAAGCAAAATACTTGAGGCTAACTTGTTCACTTTTAATTCTTTCAGGTTCACTTTTTTCTTGATGCCATATGTTATGGAAATCTACGTATGCTATATTTTGAGCGCAGTACCAAAGAATAGATGAAAAGCTAGTATTTTCTAAATTAACTAACTTTTGAGATGATAAAAAATCTAACCGCTTTTTCAAAGTTTGGAGAAGTTTAATAAAGTCTATTTTACTTAATCTATTAATTATATTAATCAGTTTAATAAAGGCTTCATCAAGCTCATGTTCATTTTGAGAATTACTAATCTGCTCTATTAATGATTCTAGTGTAATCTCTAAATTGACGGATGTAGTAAGCTTATCC